>CACXCL010000018.1 GCA_902766115.1 uncultured Ruminococcus sp. | reverse complement strand
TGAAAAAATTCAAGGTTTGTTCACACCTTTTGTGTTATAATATGGGTCCGCTTTCCGGAGCGGGGGCGCGAGATCGCCTCCGGCCCCCTCCCCGGGATTCTTTTTTTCACCCTTTTTTCAAAAAACCTATCAAAAATCCGACTAAATTCCGGACTCCGAACGACTTATGTATGGAAAGGGGTGTGTCGACCCGTAAAAAACGCGTTCCTCAAAAAAATCTTTTTTTCAAAAAACCGGACTAAATTTGAAAGTCCCGCGACTTATATGGTGCCTCCTGTTTATTTTTCAAAAAACGTCCGCGTTCCGCCGGGCGGACTTCCTCATTTTTGCCTCGGCGCGAGACGCGCCTAAAACCGGGGCCCTCAGATACGTGTCCCGTATTCGGTACATCGGACGTTTTATAATGGTCTCGCAAAAGAACGGGGAGGATGAATGATGAACGACAAGGAAATAAGAAAGATCCTGATCGCGTATCTTCAGGCACGGGGTCTCGAGATGCGGATCTATCAGGAAAAAAGCATCGGGAACGCCATATGCGACCTTATGACCGTCACCGACAAACTGACCGGATACGAGATAAAAAGCGACCGGGACAACTACCGTCGGCTGGACGAGCAGGTCCGTACGTACGACCGTTTCTTTGATGAGAACTACATCGTAGTGGGTCACAGCCACGCGTCGTCCGCCGAGGACAGGGTGCCGGCTCACTGGGGGATCATCCTTATAGAAAAAGACAACGTCACCGTCAAGCGGCAGGCGAGAGTAAACAGATCTGTATCCCGCCGCTCTCAGCTTTCCGTTCTGTGGAAACTGGAACTGAAAAACATCCTCATAAAGAACGAGATGCCCCTGTACGCTCAGAAGGACAAGGGATATATCGCCGACAGGATCGCCGCGGAAGTCGAGGAAGGGATCCTGCGTGATCAGATCGCGTACGAGCTCCTGCACCGGGATTATTCGATATTTGAGGATGCGACGGACCCCACCGTTTACGTGGAGGGGGCTCGGGCTGAACTCCCCGAGAGAGAACTGATCGACACGCTGTCCGAAAATGATCTGGACGAATTCACCCTCGACCAATGGATCGGGATCTACAAGAAAGCGCGGGAGATACGCGAACAAAAGGAATCTATTTTCGTGCAAAAGCCCGCGGAGCCGCGCGTGCCGCACGAGATCCCCTACACCGACATCGAGGTGTCCCTCGGCGCGCCGTGGATCGGCGTCAACATCATAAACGAATTCATCTCCCACATCATATACGGGCACGACAACGCGACGGGTCTCTGCATGTACGAGCCCGTCACCGGTAACTGGTTCGTGGAAAACAAACGCTCCTGGCTTATTTCAAGGTACAGCGATCTGACGGTGAAATACGGAACGGATCGGTATAACGCCCTTTACATCATCGAAGTGTCGCTCAACCTGCGCGAGATAAAGATACTGAACAAGAAGGGAAAATACGACGAGCGGGAGACCGTGGCGGCGCTGGAGAAGCAGAAAAGGATCGAAAAAGAGTTCAAAGACTGGATCTGGCTCGACGAGGACCGCCGCTGGGAGATCGAGGAGGCGTACAACAAAATGTTCGCCGGCCTCGAGAAAAAGAAATACGACGGTAGCCGGCTGAACTTTGAGGGGATGGACCCGAAATACGACCTCTACGATTACCAGAAGGACGCCGTACAGAAGATACTCGAATCGAAAAACACCCTGCTCGCATTTGACGTGGGCGCCGGAAAGACGTATATCATGATCGCCGCCGCCATGAAAATGAGGAAGGACGGCATCTCGCGCAGGAATATGTTCGTCGTTCCGAACCACATCGTCGGCCAGTGGGAGAAGATCTTTACGGAACTTTACCCCTCCGCGAAGGTACTGGCGATCGAGCCGAAGTCGTTCAAGCCCGAGATGCGCCAAAAAGTGCTGAGACAGATCAAAGAGGGCGACTACGAGGGCGTGATAATCGCGTACAGCTGCTTTGAAATGATCCCGCTGTCCGAGGATCTGGTGCTGGACAACATGAGCCATGAGCTCGGCCGGTTGGAGTCCGCCATACGGGAACTGCGCAAAGGCCACGACCCGAATATCTGGCGCAGGAATAAACTTCTGGAGAAGGAAAAGCAGCGGATCTCCAAGATGACCATGGATTTCATCCGGAGTATGACGCCTCCCGAAAACAGCGGCGTCACCTTCGGAGATCTGGAGATCAGCACGCTTTTCCTCGATGAGGCGCACAACTACAAAAACCTGCCTATCGAGACTAAACTGAAAAATCTGAACGGGATCAACACGAAGGGCTCCGCCAAGTGCCTCGATATGCTCCATAAGATCAGATACGTGCAGAACTCGGAGAACGGCCGCGGGGCGGTGTTCGCCACCGGCACTCCCCTTTGCAACTCCATCTCAGACGCGTACACGATGCAGATATACCTGCAGTACGAGGAACTGGAGCGATCCCATCTCGAGCTGTTCGACAACTGGGTGAAGACTTTCGCCAAGCCGGAGCAGCTTATGGAGATCGACGTGGATACGTCGAAATACCGCATGGTGCGGCGATTCGCGCGGTTCCACAATCTGCCGGAGCTCTCTAGGCTGTTCTCGCAGATCGCCATATTCTACGCGGTAGACGGCGGTGACGATCTGCCGGACTTCGAAGGCTACACCGACGTGGTTATCGAAAAAAACGGGCGGTTGAGTGACTACATGAAATCCCTTTGCGCGCGGACCGAGGAGATCAGGAAAGGAAAGGTCGATAAAAAGTTCGACAACATGCTGAAGGTCAGCACAGACGGCCGCAAGGCGGCGCTGGATCTGACGCTGGTCGGTGAGGAACAGTTGTACGACGACACCTCGAAAGTCATGCGCTGCGTGAAAAACGTCGTGGAACTCTACCGGAAAAACGATGGGTGTACTCAGCTCGTGTTCTGCGATTACTCCACCCCGAAGGGAGAGAATTTCAGCGTTTACAAAGAGATAAAAACGCGGCTCACGGAGGAAGGGATCCCGGGAGAGGAGATCGCCTTCATCCACAGTTACAACACCGAGGCGCGCAAGGTGGAACTGTTCCGACGGTTCAACGCCGGGGAGGTGCGCGTGCTGATCGGCTCCACATTCAAACTCGGTATCGGAGCAAACGTGCAGACGAAACTGAAGGCGATCCACCACCTCGACGTTCCGTGGCGGCCCGCGGACATGGTCCAGCGGGAGGGGCGCATCATCCGCCGGGGGAACGAGAACGAAAACGTGCTGATCTACCGATATATAGCGGAGGGCAGTTTCGACTCGTACTCCTGGCAGATCCTCGAAACGAAGCAGAGGTTCATTTCCCAGTTCCTCTCCGGCAGCTCCTATCAGCGCTCCGTCTCCGACCTGGAGGACAACGTCCTCACCTACGCGGAGGTCAAGGCGCTGGCTCTGGCGGAACCGCTGATGAAACAGCTCGCCGAGGCGGAAAACGAGGTGAAAAGTCTGCGGATCGTCGTCGAAAAGGAAAAAGAATCTATGAAGTCGCTTGAGAAGGAGGAGCAAAAGCTCAAGCGCCGCCTGAACGTACTGTTTCATCGCAGTCTGCCCGACGCTTACGTGACGCAGGATATGCTGCAACAGTACGACGGGGAGAAACGGGCCGAGGCGTCAGGACAGCTTTCGAAAGCGCTTACCCCCGGATTCCTTTTCGGACAGGAGGAAGATAAACCGCTGACGGCGCTCTGTTTTTCCGTCGTCCGCCCCGAATCGCAATCCGAGAACAAGCCGTACGTTCTTCTCCGCCACGCGGGAGAGGATTATCCGGTGGAGATGGGCGCCTCCGCCAAGGGAAACGCACGCCGTGTGATGAACTTCATCTCGTCGTTCGACAAAGTGATCGACAGGATCAACATGGCCATAACTGAAGTGAATGACAGACTCGATCAAATCGAATATATCATGAAAAATCCTGACGAAACGAACGTCATAAAGCTGAGAGAGAGGGAGGAGGAACTCAAAGAACTGAGAGAGCTCGTCAAATCAGATTCTTTTGCGGACTGAATCTGAAAAACAGGTTATTCATCTGATTGCCGTGATGTGGAAAAACTAATTTCAAAAACGCCCGTTTTGTTAATAGTTTGTTAAAGGTTTTTCGGCCCCTTTTGTGTTATAATATGGGTCCGCTTTCCGGGGAGGGGGGTGCGAGATCGCCTCCGCCCTCCTCCCCGGGATTCTTTTTTTCACCCTTTTTTTCAAAAACACGACTAAATTCCGGACTCCGAACGACTTATATCCTGCCCCAAATGTATCGACCGTCAAAAACGCGTTCCTTCCACAAAAGAATCCGGTTTTTTTCAAAAAACAGGACTAAATTGCGACAGATCCGCGACTTATATGGTTCCCCCTGTTTATTTTTCAAAAAACGTTCGCGTTCCGCCGGACGGACTTCTTCATTTTTGTCTTCGCGTGGTGCCGGGGACGGCGGGGATCCTGAAAAATTGAGTCCCGCTTTCGGGACATAACGTGTTGTACAATAAGAACGCAACAAAGAAAGAGAGGGAAAAAGATGAAAGAGATAATCACCGACAAGCTCCGTTTGACGCCAATGGAAGCGGCCGAATGGGAATCATACGTTTCCCACGTGATCGACGCCGGGGAGGTGTATCTCCAGTACGGGCTCGAGCCGTCCGACGAGCTGCTCGGATGGATCAAAGAGCCGACGCGGGACGTCATTTATTACTCGATTGTTCCGAAGGAATTGGGAGAAGCCGTCGGCTACGTGGGGATCACGCCGCGCAGCAACAATCTCGAATACTACGTGTTCAGGGAACACCGCAGAAAGGGCTATGGATCCGAGGCGGTGGCCGCCTTCACCTCCGCATACCTCGCCGGCGCCTTGACCGGCGTGACGGAGGAGACCGTCGTCGCCGAGACGCTGACCGACAACGACGCGTCCAAAGGCCTGCTCGAGAAGATCGGCTATCAGAAACACTCGGAGGGGATCATGATCCTCGGCGACCGTTCTGCCGCGGCGGTGTCGGTTTACACCTATCCCGGCGGAGACGACGATATCTTCGCCTGAACGGCGGAAAGGAGCAGCCGATGAATTACAAAGAATATGCCGCGTCCGTGAAGGACGCTCCCGCGTGCGGCGGTCTCGTATTCGAGCCGACGGGTTTCTGGCACAGGCCGGGCGAGCTTCCGCTCCGCCTGGTCGGCCTGGACCGGAGCGCGGCTATCGTCAAGGTGCCGCCCCGGGGAACGAGGCGCTGTCCCGCGCGACCGTTCATTTCGGGTGCGAACCGCAGGAATGATATTGAATGGAGGAGGATCGGTAATGAAATATGAATTATCGGGAAAAGCTCCGCGAAAGGAGCTGCTTTTTTCCCTTTTTAACGGGAAGAAAGACCCGTCGGCGGTCGAATCATCACGTCCCGTTTCCGGGACATGACAGATGGTACAATAGGGACGAAAGATAAAAAACGGGAGGTACGGAATGAGATACTACAAGATCACGGCGAGGGCGGCAGACAGGGATTGGGTCAAGGAATATAAGGACAGGGAGAAGAGAAACGATATCATCCGGGAAATCGCGGACAAAAGCGAGGAGTTCAATCAGAAGACGGCCGGCCGCTTTGCCTTTGTCTCCGGGATCGACCGCGGCAGGATCACGGCGGGGATCATCTCGAGGGGTCCGGAAAGCGTCGGAAACTGCGCGCGGACTTTCTTCCGGGCGCTGGGTCTCCGGACCGGGGAACCGGACGTTACCGAGATCACGTTCTCGTCCGCCGTGTCTCTGATCAGAAACGCCGACTGCTGGGACTTTATTGAAGATGACGAGGAAGTTTATGAAACGTTCGGCGTCCATCTGCTGAGGGAATACTACGGACGCCTTGATCTGAAGGAATCCATCCTCGGCGAACGGTGTGACAGGGAGACCCTGTATGCCGCGGCGGAGGATCTGCTGGCGGAGGAGACGCTGGTCCCCGAGCTGGACCGGATCTATTCGGGAAAGACGGGCTGCAAAGCGTTCGGCCATCCCGTCCACTACTACGTCGAAACAGACGACCGCGAGACGGAGGGCGCCTTAGTAAAGACGCTCCTCGGCGCCCTTTACGAAAACGGGCGGCTCAGGAGCCGCCGGTACAGCGTCGTTGACGTCTGTCCCTGGAGAGATCTGCCGAAGGCAGCGCTGGATCAGCTTTACGGTAGCGCGGAGGACGGCGCCGTCGTGATCCGGTACGTTCCGGCTCCGGGCGACGGCGATTCAGAATACGCGAACGGCGAGATTGACGTGATAGATACGATTTGCGAAAGGGTGATGGAATACCGCAACCGCACCCTGACGCTGATAAGTTTGCCCCGGACCTGCGCCAAGACGAAGAAGCTGTTCTCGGAGCGGCTCGGTCCCCTGGGGATGGTGGACATCAGGGAAAACCTCGCCGGAGCGGAGAGGGCGGAGGCGTACCTGAAGAATAAGTGCCGGGCCCGCCATATCCGGTGCGACAGGGACCTCACCGGCCGGCTGGACGGGGCGGGGCAGTACCTTCCCGACGACCTGCGGAAGATATTCGAGGAGTGGTACAACGACAAAATGCGGACGAAGATATACCCGCAGTACAGAAACGTCGCCGTGAGCAGGGAAGAGGCGGCACGGGAAGTGGCGTGTGGCCCCGCCATCGAGGAACTTAACGGGATGATCGGCCTCAGCGCCGCGAAAGACGTCATCATGAAGGCACTTGCCTATTATAAGATGCAGAGAATGTACTCCGACCGCGGGATCAGCCAGGACAGACCCGCCATGCACATGGTGTTCACGGGCAATCCCGGCACCGCCAAGACCACGGTCGCCCGGCTGTTCGCCCGGATCATGAGGGAGAACGGCCTGCTCTCAAAGGGTCATCTCGTGGAAGTTGGACGCGGTGATCTTGTTGGTAAGTTCGTGGGATGGACGGCGCCTACCGTGAAGGCGAAGTTCAATCAGGCAATGGGCGGCGTGCTGTTCATCGACGAGGCGTATTCGTTGGCGGACGACCGCGGCGGTTCCTTCGGAGACGAGGCGATCAACACCATCGTCCAGGAAATGGAGAACAGGCGGGAGGACCTGGTGGTGATATTCGCCGGATACCCCGCCGAGATGGAGGATTTCCTCGCGAAGAACCCCGGACTGCGCTCCCGTATCGCCTTCCACGTCCCATTCGCGGACTACGATTCGGCGGAGCTCTGCGGCATCGCACGGATGATCGCGGCGTCGAAGGGTGTGACTTTGACGGACGGAGCCGTGGCAAAACTGTCGCAGGTCTTTGACGCTGTAAGGGCACAGCCCGATTTCGGCAACGGCAGGTACGTCAGGAACGTTATCGAGATGTCGAAGCTCAACCAGGCGAGCCGGATCATGACAATCGATCCGGATCACATAACGGACGAGGTCCTCACCTCCATTGAGGCGGACGATATCGAGATCCCGGTGATCCGGACCGCGCCGCAGAAGCGTCTGATCGGCTTCGCGTCGTGAACCGTATTTGGTACATAACGAATCGTATAATGAAATCGAAATAAAAGAAAAGAGAGGTAACGGAATGAACGCATTTGACAAGGTGATCGGCTACGAATCGGTCAAGAGAGAACTTATCGGTATCGCGGACGCGCTGGCAAACGGCGAGGCGTATGAGAAACTGGGCGTGACGTCTCCCCGGGGCCTGCTCCTTCACGGAAACCCCGGCGTCGGCAAGACGCTGATGGCGAACGCTCTGATCGAAATGAGCGGGAGGCCCG
>CACXCL010000017.1 GCA_902766115.1 uncultured Ruminococcus sp. | reverse complement strand
TACTCTCGTATCAAGCGCCTTGAAGTCCGCGTAGCGGTACAGCATCGTGGCGAGCTGTTCTCTCGTTATCTTGCCGCCGGGGTCGAATTTGCCTTCGCTGACGCCGTTGACGATATCGTTGTTCTTCGCCCAGATCACGGCGTCCGAGTAGTATTTCCCCGCCTTCACGTCGGTGAAATCCTCCGTGAACTCAACGGCGGGCTTTTCTTCCATCCGCCACAGAACGGTCACCACCATTGCGCGGGTCATGGTGCCGGCGGGATCGAATTTTCCGTCGCCCACGCCGTCCATGAGCTTGTTGTCGTAGGCGTATTTTATCGCCTCATAGCTCCAGCGTTTGACTTTAACGTCGGAGAAAGGGGATTCCTCAGCAAGCGCCGCGACGGTGAACACACCGGCGAGCATCAGCGCCGCGAGGATCAGGGAAACGAGTTTTTTCATTTCGGGCAATCCTTTCGATGCGTGATTTTCCGCTTTTATGTTAGCAGAACCGCTCCCGGAAGTCAATACCGAAAACGCGAACTGCGCGAAAAAACCGCTCCGTTTTACCGGAGCGGTCTCATATTTCGGTTTGCCTGTCAGTCGCCGTTTACCAGCGCGTCGGCGGGCGCTTCCTCGGGACGGAAGCCGCTGAAGCCCAGCTGAGGCATGGAGGCTATGGCTTTCATGTCCTCGTCTGTGATCTCGAAATCGAAGACCTCCATGTTCTGCTTTATCCTCTCGGGGGTCACGGACTTCGGCATGGGGATCACGTCATTCTGGAGAGCGAAGCGGATGCAGAGCTGAGCTGTGCTCTTGCCGTACTTCGCGGCGATTTTGCCGAGGAACTCGTCCTTCAGCACGGCGCCGCTGCCCAGGGGGCTCCACGCCTCGACCGCCATTCCGAAGGACTTGGAATATTCCACGTTGTCCATCTGGGTGTAGCCCGGGTGGAACTCTATCTGGTTGACCATGGGCGCGATCTCCGCGGTCTCCATGAGCGCCTCCACGTGCTTCTTCTCGAAGTTCGAGAGACCGATGGCGCGGATCTTGCCGTCCCTGTACATTTTTTCGAAGCCTCTCCACGTTCCGGCGTTGATCTCCTTCCATTCGGGAGACACCTTCTCCACGCAGGGCCAGTGGATCAGGTACAGATCCACGTAGTCGAGACCGAGATTGCGGAGCGAGGTCTCTACCGCCTGCACGGTCTTCTCGTAGCCGCGGTCGGTGATCCAGTGCTTGGTGGTGACGAAGAGCTCGTCACGGGCGATGCCGGAGTCGCGGATGCCCTCGCCGACTGCGTCCTCGTTGCCGTATGCGAAGGCGGTGTCGATGTGGCGGTAGCCCATGTCTATGGCGGCTTTGACGCATTTTCTCGCGTCCTCCTTCGGGGACTGCCACGTGCCGTAGCCGAGGCAGGGAAGCTTTACTCCGTTTGACAAAACTGTATAGTCGTTCAGGGTTTTCATATCATTTCTCCTTTCGGGATTATCTTTTCTTAAGAAAATTATAGCAAACGCCCGTTTCGTTGTCAAGCGGATAAAAAGAAATAAAGTCGGTAAAAAGACGGGACGACGTCCCGCTTTTTTCCGGAGGCGCCGTATACGCCGGCACAGACCGGGAGAGAGGTATTTTCACCCTTCCGGGAGTCGCTGCGAGCGGCTGAAAAATCTCCCTTTTCAACTGCGGCGGCGCCTCTGACGGCGTCTCTTTTCGTCAAAGGTGCACATTGACGGAAAACCGCCGCGGCGGCTATAATACGGGCGAAACAAGTGCGGCGCCGCCGACCCGCCGGTCCCTCCCCGGCAAGCGGAGGGATCATATGATCGCAGGAACAACAAGCACGCTGAGGTTCAGACTCGGCCATGACCTGCTCGAGGCGTCGGAGGCGGTGATATTCACCGTCGCCTCCGGGGACGGGGAAGTCATTCTGACGAAAAGGTATCCGGACGGCGGGGATTCCGTCTCCGTCGCGGAGGACGGGACGGTTTTTGTCAGATTCACCCAGGAAGAGACTCTCGGGATCGGAGAGTCCGCAGGGGAAGACGGACGGTTTCTCGTGGAGGCGCAGGTCAATTTCAGAGACAAGAGCGTGGCGAAATCCGGGATAATGCGCGGGTTCGTCAGGCGGACGCTCGCCACGGAGACCGTGGCGGGCAACACTCCCTCGGACGAAGGAGAAGACGGTGTCGATCTTGTCCTCGAAGAGGGGATCGTGATGCTGCGCGGCGAGCGCGGCGAAAAAGGAGACAAGGGCGACAAGGGCGACAAAGGAGACCGCGGCGAGACGGGCGAGAGCGCGTACGACGCCGCGGTGAGCGCGGGATACGAAGGAGACGAGGCTGAATTCGGGGAAGAGATGGCCTCTCTTTCCGCGCGCGCAGCCGCCGCGGCGAGGGCGGCGGCGTCCGCCGTATTCGACGCGGCGTTCGTGAACGGGGAGGCGTCGGGAAATCCCGCGTCGTTCGACGACGGCGCGTCCGGCGTTCCGGTGAAAAACGTCACGGTCCATTTTTCCCCGTCGCAGGATCTTAACGGATACGACCGGGCGTGGGCAGGAGGATACGGCAAAAATCTCTTCGATCCTTCGTCGGCGCGGGTGATAAACGCGTATATCGCGGCGAATGACCGACTGACGGCGTCGCAGACACGGAAAACGGTCTGTATCAGATGCCGCCCGGGGACGACCTACACGGTGTCCTGTCCGGACGCCGGAACGGTGACCGCCGGCACGCTCAGTGCGGCGCCGGAAGTTGACGAAAGCGTATTTTCAAGCGTATCGACCGGCTCCGGCGCGACGGGAGCCGTCGTCACGTCCGGTCAGAGCGACACGTATCTTCTCGCGTGCGTTTTCAACTCGGCGGCGGATACGGCGACTTTTGAAGAGATACTCGCGTCGCTCCAGATCGAGACCGGAAACGAGGCGACGGCGTATGCGCCCTATTCGAACGTCTGCCCGATAACCGCAGCGGACGGAGTGACGCTGACCGTCTCCGACGGCGCGCCCGCGGATCCGCGTGAGGAGGAGTATTCCGTGACTTTCCCCGCCGAAGCGGGCGAGGTATACGGCGGGACGCTGGACCTGACGGAGGGGAAGCTGTCGTCAGAGTGGCGAAAGCTCGTCCTTGACGGCGTGAGCCCCGACGCCTGTGTCGAAAGCGTAACGTCGTCCAACGGCACTTTTCGCTGCAAATTTTATTTGGCGGAGAGCGTCAGAGGAGTGAACACCTCGTCGATGCCAGGGGACAGCCTGCTTTCGGACAAGCTGAAGCCCTCGGCGAACGTCATTCCCGGGAGCATCTATATCACTTCGTCGGGAACGATGCTTGTGGCGGTTTTGCCGGATCAGACGCGGGACACCGTCGCCGGGGCGAACGAGTGGTTCAGAGAGAACAACGTGACGGCGGTATACAGACTTGCGGCGCCTCGCGTGTTCTCCGTTACCCCGTCGGATGTGGACACATATCGCGGGGACAACGTATTCTCATCGGACGCGGGATCGGTGGACGTGACGTACCGGAAAGATCCGACGATCCTGTTTGAGAATCTGTCGTGACCGAAGAAACCGACTGTCCCTCGGGGAAGACGGCATCGAAATCCACCCCCGCAGGGCGGGAGAAATCGCCTCCTGCGGTGAAATCGCCCTGCGGGCAGTGAGATCCGCCTCCACGGCGGGTGCGGGGTTTCACTGAGCGAACTTGCGGATTTCGGGTCCCCCGGGCGGGAGGATCTCAATTTTCGACGTCAGATGCGCAAATGTCCTTCATCGGACGTTGCGCCGCAGGAAAACCGGCTGAAATAAGGATTTTTTGTCCTTACTTCAGCCGGCTTTTTATAACTTTCCCGAAAATGTGTCGCTTCGGCGGCACGGCTTTTCTGCTATACGGTCCCTGTGTTGCCGCTGAGACCGAAGCTTACCGAGATAGCCTCGTTTACCGCGCTCATCATCTCGTCGTCGAGATGGCCCATTTTCTCCCCGAGCCGTCTTTTGTCTATTGTCCGTATTTGCTCCAGCAGAACGACGGAATCTCTCACGAGCCCCACTTTATCCGCTATGATGTCGATATGTGTGGGCAGCTTCGTTTTGTCCATCCGGCTCGTTATCGCCGCCGCGATCACTGTGGGAGAGTGCTTGTTTCCCACGTCGTTCTGCACGATGAGCACGGGTCTCATGCCTCCCTGCTCGCTTCCGACCACGGGGCTCAGGTCGGCGTAATATATATCTCCTCTTTTTACGGTCATATTTAAAAACCGTCCCTTTCCACGGGATGATCCCGCATGATCCGATCTTATGAACTTCCCCGCGGCAGAACCGCGGGCGGAGAACGTTTTCACCGCTTCTCCCGTGCCTTATTATTGGCAGTCCTGCCCGCGATTAAACGTCGCGGCGCCTCTTTTTGTCAAAAACGTCCTCACGGAACAGTATATTCGCATCCCCGGCTCGCCGTCCCACGGGGAAGGTCTTATTTTGTCCCGCCGCGCAGAAAAGTGTTGCACAAAGGGGAGATATTATATATAATAATACTGTATTTGGCCGCCGTGCCGTCTGAGAACGGGGCGGAGCAAGGAGAGCATCGATATGGATAATAAAAACAGGCTCGCCGAAAGGCTGGACGGGATGACAGTCGCCCTGATCGGGGCGGGCGTGTCGAACATGCCGCTGATCCCCTTTCTCATAGGCAGGGGAGCGCGCGTCACCGTCCGCGACGGCAAGACCGAAGAAAAACTCGGCGAAAAAGCCGGGACAATAAAGAGCTGCGGAGCCGCCCTCATCACCGGAGAGAGATATCTCGACGGTCTTGACGAGGACGTCATCATCCGTTCCCCAGGGATAAGGCCCGACATTCCGGAATTCACCGGGGCTGTGAGCCGCGGAGCGATCCTCACGTCGGAGATGGAGCTGTTCCTCACCCATACGGAGTGCCGTGTGTTCGCCGTTACCGGCAGCGACGGCAAATCCACCACGACCACGGTGCTCTCGAAGCTCCTTGAGACGCTTCCCGGAGGAAAAACGTACCTCGGGGGCAATATAGGCCGCCCGCTGTTTCATCTTTACCCTGAGATGGGACCCGAGGACAAGGCGGCGGTGGAGCTTTCATCGTTCCAGCTTATGACCGCCGACGCGCCGGTGGAGGCGGCGGTGATCACCAACGTGACGCCGAACCACCTCAACTGGCACACCGGTATGGACGAATATATCGAGGCGAAAAAGAGGATCCTCCTTCACGTGGGGCGGGCGGTACTGAACTTTGACTGTCCCGTGACAAGAGAGATCGGGGAGAGCGCGGGATGCCCCGTGACGTTTTTCTCGCGTACGACAGTGCCCGACACGGCGCTGAGGGACGGAGACTCCGCCATCTATCTGAAAAACGGCGAGATCGTAAAGCGCAGCCGGGGCGGAGAAGAGCGGAAGTTTATATCCCGGTCCGACATACTTCTGCCCGGGATGCACAACGTTGAGAATTACATGGCGGCCATCGCCGCCGCGGGCGAAGAACTGGATCCGGAGGCGGCGCGCCGCGTGGCGCAGACCTTCCCGGGTGTGGAACACCGGCTGGAATTCGTGAGGGAATATCGGGGAGTCAGGTACTACAACGGTTCCATCGACTCATCCCCCACGAGGACCGCGGCGGCGCTGTCGGCGCTGAGCGACACCATGCCGGAGAGGATGATCACGGTCATCTGCGGCGGATACGACAAGAACATCCCCTTTGAGCCGCTTGCGGAAGCGGTACTCTCGAACGAAACGGTACGCGCGGTGGTGCTCACCGGCGCCACGGCGGAAAAGATAAGGACCGCGATCACGTCGTCTCCCTTGTGGGAGAGGCGTCGGGACGGAGGATTTCTCCTTCTCGACGGAGGCGACTTCGACGACGCCGTGGGACGCGCCGCGTCTGTCGCCGGGGACGGCGAGACGGTGATACTGTCTCCCGCCTGCGCCAGCTTCGACAGGTTTGAGAATTTCGAGGAAAGGGGTCGCCGCTTCAAGGAGCTCGTCAGGGCGATGTGAGACGGGAGGACGGTAAAAATGACAGATTACAAAGAACTGCTGGGGCGGATGTGTTCCGTCATGTCCGTTTCCGGCAACGAAAAACGGGCGTCGCGTGAGCTTTTGCCCCTTGTGGAGCGGTATTTCGACTCCGCGACGGTGGACGGCGTGGGCAACGTGATCCTGCTGAAAAAATGCGGCGCCGCCGACGCGCCGCGCATAATGCTCGACGCCCATTTCGACGAGGTCGGCATGACGGTCAGCGAAATACTGGACGGGGGATTCGTCAAGGTGACCCCATCCGGCGGCGTCGATACGGCGATACTCAGCTCCTCCGAGGTCACGATCTACGGAAAGGAGAAGGTCTACGGCGTGTTCTCGGTCACCCCGCCTCATCTTGCCAAAAAAGAGGACGAGGGGAAGAAACCGACGTTTGATACTCTCCGGATAGATACCGGATACGAAAAGGAAGAACTTGAGAAAATAATCTCCGTCGGCGATCCGGTGGGATACCGGGCGACGGGGTGCGATCTCGGCTTCGGAGTCGTCGCCGGGCGCGGGTTCGACGACAAAAGCTGCGCGGCGGCGCTGGTCTGCGCCGCGGCGGACGTCCCTGCGGACGAGCTTGCAGGCGACGTTTACGTGGTGCTCTCCTCCCGCGAGGAGGTGGGCGGCGGAGGCGCGTCCTGCGCCGCGGCTGCCATAGATCCCGATTACGCCGTGGTGACGGACGTGAATTTCGCCACGGCTCCCGGCGTTGAGAAGCGGGAATCCGGCAGGCGGGGCGGGGGACCCATGATCTCCCTTTCCGCCGTGACCTGCCGCAGGCTGACGGATCAGATAATAGGTATCGCCGAGGCGCGCGGTATCCCGCACACCACGGTTGTGGAATCGTCGAACACGGGCACCAACGCCAACACGCTGGTCCTGGTGGGCGACGGGATCCCCGCGGCGGTGGTGAGCATACCCCTCGGTGGGATGCACACCTTCAGCGAGACGCTTTCTCTCGCTGACGCCGAAAGATTCATAGAGCTCATCGGCGCGGTGATACGCGACCGGGATATCGCCCGGGAGTGGCGGGAGGTCCGTGAGCCCGCCCGGAGCGTGTTCGACAAAGTATACGGTGAGGGAGGCGGCGAAAATGAGTGATTTAACGACCCTGCGCGGGACAGAACTTCTCAGGGAACTGTCTCTCGCCTTCGGTCCCTCCGGATGCGAGGATCCGGTGGCGGAGCTCATAGAAAAGATCGTCTCGCCGGCGGCGGACCGGATCGTCAGGGACAGATCCGGAAGCGTCATAGCGTATCTTAAAGGGACCGGCGCGTCGGAGAAGCGGGTGATGCTCTCCGCGCACATGGACGAGGTGGGCTTCATGGTCGCCTCGATCGAGGACGACGGAACGCTTAAGATGGCGCCCCTGTCCGCCCGGGACCCGAAGATCCTCGCCGGACAGTACGTCACCATCGGAGACGGCAGGGGACAGGTCAACGGATGCGTCGGGATGGTGCCGATACATTTGTCGGAAGACAAGGGCCTCCCGCCCTACCGGGATCTTTATATCGATATCGGCGCCTCGAGTCGCGAGGAGGCCGAAAAACTGGTGAAAAAAGGCGATTTCGGCACTTTCCGCTCCGATTTCGTCCGGTTCGGACAGAACGGGCGGATGCTGAAGGGCAAGGCCATAGACGATCGCCTCGGATGCGCGGTCCTCATAGACACTCTGCGGGATATCCGGAAGTCCGGAGAGCGGCTTCCCTTCGATACTTATTTCGCATTCACCTGCCGGGAGGAGCTCGGGATCTCCGGCGCAGCCTGCGCCGCGAATCTGATACGCCCGTCTCACGCGATAGTGTTCGAGGCAACTGCGGTCGCCGACGTGGACGGGACGCCGGATACCCAGCGGGTCGCCGAGCAGGGACGCGGCGGAGCCGTTTCCCTTGCCGACCGGGGCACGGTCTACGACATGGAATTCGCTCGGCTTATCCTCGACACCGCGGAGAAAAACTCCATCCCCTGTCAGGTAAAAAGATTCGTCTCCGGCGGCAACGATTCGTCGAAGATCCAGCGGTCCGGAGAGGGCGTCCGGGTGGCGGCGATCTCCGCTCCCGCCAGGTATATCCACACCGCGTCCAACGTGATCCGCGAGGAGGATTTCCTCTCCATCGAGCGGCTCGCCGCGGCGGTGCTCCGCGCGCTGAAATAAGGCGGAAAGGAACGTGAGAAGATGAAAAATACGATTCTTGAGCTGTCCCGGATCATCTCTCCTCCCGGAAGGGAAGACAGGGTGCGGGATTACGTGAAGAATAAAATCGCCGGCGCAGAGACCGTGACGGACGCCATGGGCAGTCTCATCGTCCGTCTGCCGAAGAACGCGGATGGCGAGGGGGCGAGGATAATGATCTCCGCCTCCATGGACGAGCCCGTGTTCGTGGTCAACGACGCCGACGGCGAAGGCCGTCTGCGCTTCGCCATGCTGGGGGATCCCGATCTCGGGTCGGTCTCTTACGCCGCGGCGGAATTCGAGAACGGTCTGACGGGGGTCATCCTGCCTCTCGACCGCGAAAAAAAGGACGACGTCCTGTCTTTTTGCGCGGACGTGGGCGCGTCCTCGAAGGAGGAGGCTCTGTCGCTGGCGGCAACGGGAGTTTGTCTCAGACCCGCGTCTTCCGCGGCGTCTCCGTCGGACAAGCTGATCTGCGCACCCTCTGCGGCTGCCAAAGCCGGCGTCGCCGTTCTGCTCGGGGTTTACGAAAAGCTGGCAGGCGTGGCGCGAGGGAACGATATTTACCTTGCTTTCACCGCTCACGGGAAGGTGGGCGCACGTGGCGCGGGACCCGCCGCCGCGAGGATAAAACCGGACCGCGCCGTATCGGTGAGCGCCATCCCCGCCGGTGAGGGGACGCCCCGCAAGACCGGCGAGGGCCCGTCGATACTCGCCTTGGGCGAGCGCTTCGTGCCCGATCCGGACGTGACGGACGCGCTGAAACGGGCGGCGGAAAAGGCGGGAGTCGGGTATTCCGTCGCCGCCGAAAAAAAGGCGGGGATAATTGACGCCTTCTCCATCCAGCGGACGGGCGCGGGCGCTCCCTCCGGTGCGGTCTGCGTCCCGGCAAAATATATCGGGTCCCCGGCGGAGACCGTGGATCCGTCCGACGCCGAAGGTGCTGCGGAGATCATCGCGAAGTTCTGCCTCGACTGAAGATCCTGTTTTTCAGACTTTACATAAAATCGGGAGTTAACAATGTTATCTTTAACTTACACGGCGGCTCTGTTCGGTATCGACGCTTTCATGGTCACCGTCGAGTGCAACACCAAGCGCGCGCTCCCTCTGTTCGAGATCGTCGGCCTGCCCGGCACCTCCGTCAAGGAATCGAAACAGAGGATAATGAACTGTGCCTCCAACTGCGGTTTTCCGATCCCCGACATGGAGGTGACGGTGAACCTGGCTCCCGCCGACCGTCACAAGGACGGCTCGGCGCTGGATCTCGGCATTCTCTCCGCGCTGTGCCGCTCCGCGGGGATCCTGCCGGAGGAGGCGGACCTGTCCTCCTCCTGCTTCATCGGCGAGCTCTCCTTTACCGGAGAGGTCCGGGCGGTGAAGGGCGTGCTCAGCATGGCTCTGGCGGCGCGGGACGCGGGGCTCGGGGAGATCTACGTGCCTGAGGGGAATCTGAAGGAGGCGGCTGCTGCCGTCACGGATCACACCAAGGTATACGGCGTGAGAAACGTGCCGGAGCTGGTGTCGCACCTGCGGGGCGAGTCGAAGCTCCGGGAGGTGACGGAACTGCCGAAGATCGACGCGGACAAGCTCCTGGATTTTCTGGAGGATTTCTCCCAGATAAAGGGACAGATACGGGCGCGCCGGGCGGTGGAGATCGCCGCGGCGGGGAACCACAATCTGCTGCTCATCGGTCCGCCTGGATCGGGAAAGTCCATGATCTCCAAAAGGATACCCACGATCCTGCCCGCCATGACCTACGACGAGGCCATCGAGACGACGAAGCTCCATTCGGTGGCGGGGCTCATTCCGGAGAACGGCGACATCGTTACCCGCCGTCCCTTCCGCTCGCCTCACCACTCCCTTTCCATAGCGTCGCTGGTGGGCGGCGGCGCCATCCCCATGCCGGGCGAGATCTCCCTGGCGCACAACGGCGTGCTGTTTCTCGACGAGCTGCCGGAGTTCAACAAGGCGGCGTCCGAGGCGCTGCGCCAGCCTCTGGAGGATCAGAAGGTGACCATCACCCGGGCGGCGGGCAGAGTCACGTTCCCGTCGTCGTTCATGCTGGTATGCGCCATGAATCCCTGCAAGTGCGGCTATTTCGGGAGCAGACGGGGCACCTGCACCTGCAAGCCCGCGGACGTGCGGGCGTATCTGTCGAAGATAAGCGGCCCTCTGCTGGACCGGATCGATATTCAGATGGAGATGCCCGAGGTGGATTTCACGGAAATATCGTCATCGGAGGCGTCCGAGTCCTCCGCGGCGATCCGCGAACGCGTGGAGGCGGCGCGGGAGATATCCCGCGAGCGTTTCCGTCGTGCGGGGTACAAGGAATTTTCCACCATGAGCAACGCCAAGATGAACAC
>CACXCL010000016.1 GCA_902766115.1 uncultured Ruminococcus sp. | reverse complement strand
GCGGAGAGCTTCCCCGTTTGCAAGAAAATCATCGACAATGAGTATCTTGTCGTCCGGTCTTATGTAATCGGCACAAACGGCGGCGGTGTACGTGTTGTTATGAGTAAAAGAGCGAATCTCTGCGGTGAGCAGCTTCCCGTCAAGGTTTGATGTTTTATTCTTTTTTGCAAATACCATCGGCACGTCGAGGTGCGCTGCGATGGCGAATGCGATCATGATCCCGCTGGTCTCGATCGTAAGGATCTTGGTCACACCGGAACCGGCAAACTCGGAGGCGATATCTGCGGCCATTTCATTTGTGAAGGATGTGTCCACAAGCTGATTGAGAAAAGAGCCTACCTGAAGAACACCGCCCTCGAGCACCCTGCCCTCGGAAAGTATCTTTTCTTCAAGCGCTCTCACAGGGACACCTCCTCAATGTCTTAAAAAAGGAAAAAACAGAACAAATCCGTCTGTTTTATCGCCTTTCGTAATTAATGATATAAGTGAAAACAATACTTCACTTTATATTTAAATTATATATTCAGGAGGTAAAAAAATCAAGGTGTCATTTTATGGAAAAATAGCCGAATTTTCGCGCGGCTAATTGTATGTTTTGACATACCTCGTTCATTTGTGAAAAGAAAGCCCTTTTTACGCAGGAAACGGGGCCGCATTTCACAGAAAATACGGCCCCTCATAAATCAGAACAGAGTATACTGATCCGTTTTCGGCATCCCGTCGATCACGCCGTTGCGCTCTATGACCTCGAGCACTGCCTTGGTCACGCCGGAAATCGACTGCAGATCCGCGACGGAGTAGACGTTCCCGGTCTCCCTTGCCGCCGCGATGCTGTCGGCAGCGGAGGTCCCGACTCCGGGAAGCGAGTCGAACGGAAGACGGATCGCACCGTTCTCCGGAACGAATTTATGAGCGTCGGATCTATCATATTTTACCGGCAGGAAATCATATCCGCGCTGCAGATATTCGTTGACCAGGTAAAGCGCGTCGAGGGTGTCCCCCTCTTTTTGGGTCATCTCGTTACCGAGTTTTGAGAGTCTCTCGATCTCAGAGACGACCTTTTCCCTTCCGCCGGTCACGATCTCCGCGTTAAATCCGTCAGGCGCCGCGGAAAAATAAGCGGCGTAAAAAGCGACGGGATAATTGATCTTGTACCATCCGAGGCGGAGCGCGTCCATAACGTATGCCGCGGCGTGAGCTTTGGGGAACATGTACTTGATTTTCTTACAGGATTCGATATACCAGTCCGGAACGTTGTGCTCGCGCATGGTCTTTTCAAATTCCGGAGTAAGTCCCCTCCCTTTTCTGACGTCCTCCATTATCTTGAACGCCGTGCTTTTTTCGATTCCGTGCTCGTGGATCAGGACAAGCATGATATCGTCCCGGCACCCGATAACGTCCTTGATGGTACAGGTTTTGGAACGAATCAGTTCGTCCGCGTTGCCGATCCAGACGTCCGTGCCGTGGGTGAGTCCGGAGATCTGAAGCAGGTCGGCAAAGCAGTTCGGGCGGGATTCCATAAGGACGCCGCGAATGAACCTCGTACCCATCTCGGGAAGACCGAGGGTCCCGGTTTCACTGTATATCTGCTTCGGGGTGACGCCGAGGGGTTCAGGTGAAGTGAACAGCTTATAAACTTCGGGGTCGGACATCGGAACGTCGAGGACCGAAGTCCCGGAATACTCCTCGAGCCGTTTGTATTTTGTCGGAATATCGTGTCCCAGGATGTCGAGTTTCAGAATGGTGTCATGAAGATACTTGAACTCAAAATGCGTGGTGATAATGCTGGATGTCGGATCGTCAGCTGGATGCTGCACAGGGCAGAAATCGTAGACTTCGTATTCCTGAGGAACGATGATAATGCCGCCGGGATGCTGGCCTGTCGTCCGTTTTACTCCGACACACCCGTTTATGAGTCTGTCTATCTCGGCGTGGCTCAGCATGATCCCCTTTTCTTCGAGATATTTGACGATAATGCCGTACGCGGTTTTATTGGCGAGAGTACCGATGGTCCCGGCGCGAAAAGCGTGTCCCTCTCCGAAAAGGACCTCCGTGAACTTATGGGCGTCCGCCTGAACGTCGCCGGAAAAGTTGAGGTCGATATCCGGCGTCTTGTCTCCGTGGAACCCGAGAAACGTCTCGAACGGGATGTCGTGGCCGTCTCGGACCATCGGGATGCCGCACTCCGGACAGTCCTTCGGAGGCAGGTCAAAGCCAGACTTTACTCCGGTCGGATTTGAAAAATCCGTTTTTTTACACTTCGGGCATCTGTAATGAGGCGGAAGCGGATTGACCCTCGTTATACCGGACATGGTCGCCACGAAAGAAGATCCGACAGATCCGCGGGAGCCGACCTGATATCCCTTGCTCTCGCTGTTTAAAACAAGCTTTCTCGCGATGATGTACATAATGGCGAATCCGTTCCGGATTATTGAATCAAGCTCTTTTTCAAGCCTCGAGGAGACCTCTTCGGGAAGCGGATCGCCGTACATTTCATGAGCGAGTTTATAGCATGACTCGGTGAGTTCCTCATTTGCGCCGTCGATGTGGGGATCGTATTTTCCTTCGGGGATGGGGCGGATGTTCTCGATCATATCGGCGATCTTACGCGGGTTGTCAATAACGACCTCGCGAGCGAGCTCTTCGCCGAGATATGAGAATTCCTCAAGCATTTCCTCGGTCGTTCTGAAATACAGCTTGTTCTCCCTGTCCGCGTCCTTGTATTTCAGTCCTGAAAGAAGTATCCTTCTGTAGACGTCGTCTTCCGGATCGAGATAATGGGCGTCGGTGGTTGCGACGACGGGTTTCCCGATCTTTCGCGCGATCTGAACAAGGCGCCTGTTGAGATCACGAAGCGCCTCCTCGTCCTTGACGGTTCCCTCTTCGACGAGAAATCTGTTATTACAAATGGGCTGTATCTCTATATAATCATAGAATGACGCGATCTCCTCAAGGTCAGAATCGGACCTGTTTTCGAGAAGGGCGCGGAACAGTTCTCCCGCCTCGCACGCGGAACCGATCAGAAGACCCTCGCGCAGCTCCGTCAGGCGTGTCCGCGGGATGCGGGGGTTCCTTCTGAAATAGCGAAGATAAGAGTCGGAGACAAGCTTATACAAGTTCTTCAGTCCCACCTGATTCTTCACGAGGATGATCTGATGATACGTTTTGAGTTTCAGCGGGTCGGCGTTCTCGCTCATCATATAACTGAGACGGGAAACGTTGTAGATCCCTTCCTCGGTCATTCTCTCTATCATCTTACCGAAAATCAGTGCGAGCATTTCGGCGTCGTCGGAAGCGCGGTGATGGTTGAAGTCGCCGAGCTTGTAATGGGCTGCCACCGTATCGAGCTTATGATTCTTCAGACCGGGATTGAGATACCGCGACAGAGCGACGGTATCAAGATACGGGTTATTGAACGGGATATTCAGTTCCTCGGCGGCTGTTCTGATAAAGCTGGTGTCGAAGGACGCGTTGTGTGCGATAAGCATCCTGTCTCCGCAGTATTCGAGAAACTCCGGCAGGACGGCGTCGATGGACGGCGCGTCTTTCACCATACTGTCGTCAATTCCGGTGAGTTCGGTGATGTTGGCGGGTATCGGGATCCCCGGATTGACGAAGGTGTTGTATCTCGAGATGATCTCGCCTTTTTTCGTCACCACGGCGCCGATCTCAATGATCTTGCAGCTTATCGGCGACAGACCGGTGGTCTCGATGTCAAAAACGACGAATTCGTCTTCAAACGAAGTCTCGTCTCCTTTATAGGCGGCGCGGTTCGTGTCGTCGACATAATATGCTTCTATTCCGTAAATTACTTTGAAATCATGCCCGTCCTTGTGAAGTTTTTCAGCGGCGAGCATAGCGGTGGGAAAAGACTGCAGATTCCCGTGATCCGTGATGGCGACGGCGCCGTGACCCCATCTGTACGCCGTATTGACTATATCTTCGGCTTTCGGCAGAGCGTCCATGGCGGACATGCAGGTGTGCATATGCAGTTCAACACGCTTGTCCTCGCACATGTCCTGACGAAGGACCTGTTTTACCTGTTCGATATCGGTATATCTTATGTAGGGTTCGTTGTCGTAGGAATCGATCCTCACGTTGCCGCGGAAGGCATAACATCTTCCGACCTTTACCGAGTCAAGAACTTCGCCGGCTCCGTCCTTCGGGACGACTGTTCTGACATAGACAGAAGAGGCGTTGTCTGTCACCGAGATCGTGACGTTGGTCTTGTCCCCGCGCCTTGTATCCTTTGACGTGATGCTGAACACCTTGCCGAGGACGACAACGTCCCTCCGGGGCTCTTTGATCCCGGAGACAGGCAGAACGTCTGTCACGTCGAACTGTCTTCCGAGAACCGGGACGGGTTCCGAAACGTCAAAAGTCATCCTGCCTGATTTAATAAGATTATCTCCGGTCTTTTCGGTCTCGCCGGAGGTGGAAAAGAGAGACGAGACTCTCTTCAGATTCGCGAACGGATCCTCCTTTTTTTCTTTTTCCTTCTCCTTTTCCGCCTTCTCCTCCTCGAGCATCTTCTTATAGTTGCTGACTATCGCCTTGTTTTCCGCGTCTATGGTCTTTTTCTGATTCTGCTCGAATTCGCGGTAGTTGCGGGTGTAGTCGGAAAACTGGGAGATGGTCACGTTGAGCTCCAGAGAAAACTCATTTTTGATGATTCGCTCGATGGCGTCTTTTGTGCGCGTAAAATCAAGAATGAATATCCCCCCGTCGTTGAAGGGGATCGAAATGTCAAGATCGCTGCCGTTCAGAGTCGGGACCATATCGTAAAAAAAGCCGTTGACGACGGTGCCGATCCGGTCGGCCTCGCGCAGCACCTCGCTCAGATACGATACGTCGAAAAGCTCCGACGGATAGTGCGGCAGAAGTCTCACGGTGCTGAGTTCGTAGGTCTTCTCGATCTCTTTTTCAAGTGAATACAGGTCGCTTTTGCGGAAGAGCCTGTCCAGGGAGAGACGGATCTCCACGATTTTTTTCTCCCTGTCCGCAAGTATCTTCGTCACCTCGGCGCAGTCGAAAAGCTCCTTATGCGACCCGACGGGCGTATATTTTTTAAAAACGTCGTAGAGGCTTTTTTTCGCGTTGTTTTCCATTTATGCGTATTACTCCTCGGTCTTATATGTCATTATCTTTTATGTATCTTTCGGTCTCTTCGACAAGTCTGTCGCAAAGGACGCCTTCATCAATTTTCCCGCAGATCACCCCGTGACGGAAAAAGACTCCGAATCCGTCTCCTCCTGCAATGCCGAAATCCGCCTCTCTCGCCTCTCCCGGACCGTTTACGGCGCATCCCATTATGGCAACTGTAATGCTTTTACCGTTGGTGTCGAGGTCTTTGATACGATCCTGATATTCCTCTGCGATGGAAATAAGCGGGATCCTCGTTCTGCCGCAGGTCGGACAGGAAATAACGTTGATGCCGCCTTTTTTTGAAAGACCGAGAGCGGAAAGAAGCTTCTTCCCCGCTCTGACTTCTTCAACAGGATCGGCGGTCAGAGAGACCCTGACCGTATCTCCGACGCCGGAGCACAGAAGCGCGCCGATCCCGGCGCAATTCTTTATGATACCGTCGTATGCGGGACCGGCTTCCGTTACACCAAGATGAAGAGGATAGTCGCATTTTGACGCGACGATCCTCGTGGCTTCCACCATGGTCACAACGTCCGACGATTTGATGGAGAGGACGATATCGTTGAAGCCGAGCTCTTCCAGCGTCGCCGCTTCTGACAGGGCGGACTCGGCGAGCGCTTCAGCCGTCGGAGATCCGTATTTTTCAAGCAGTTTCTTTTCGACAGAGCCCGAATTTACGCCTATCCTGATAGGCAGTCCCCTCTTTCGGCAGGCGTCTGCCACTTCTTTGACCCTCTGCTTATCTCCGATATTCCCCGGATTAATGCGGATTTTGTCCGCGCCCGCCGAGACAGCCGCAAGGGCGATCCTGTAATCAAAATGGATATCCGCCACAAGCGGAATTACGACTCCGCTGTTTTTCAGGTAAGTAAAAACCGACGCAGATTCCTCGGTCGGGACCGCGATCCTTACGATATCGCATCCCGCGCTTTCAAGGGCGCGCACCTGCGCCAGTGTTTTGGCGAAATCCATCGTGTCGGTGTTGGTCATCGACTGGACGGTAACGGGAGAATCTCCCCCAATACTCACGCCGCCGAGCGATACTTTTCTCGTTTTTCTGCGCATTGAGGAGTCCTCCTTCCTTTTTATTTATTGATAAGTCCGAATACGTCTTTAAAGGTGACAATGATCATAAGGAGCATCAGAAGAGCAAGTCCGGCAAAATGGATATACCCTTCGATCTTACGGGATATGGGCTTGCCTCTGACAAGTTCGATCAGCTGGAACAGAAGTCTGCCGCCGTCAAGCGCGGGCAGCGGAAGAAGGTTCATTATACCGAGGTTTATTGAAATAAAGACCGTCAGGAACAAAAGCGAATCAAATCCCGATCTCGCGGCCTCGCCGAGCGCCTGCGCCACTCCCACCGGACCGGAGACGCTCCTCAGACTGTATCTGCCCCTGAGAAGATCAAAAAGCTGTTCCCATATCATCTTTATCGTGGAAGTGGAACGGAAAAACGTGTGTTTTATGACCGTTCCAGCGTTTTTTTCTTCAGGGGCTATACGGAAATTCGGTTCGCCGAAGGAGGAGCCCTGCTCTTCGATCACGGGAAATCTGAAATCCTTCAGCGTAACTCTTTCTCCGTCACGCATGACGACCACATCGCAGGGCTCTATGCCGCGTCTCATGATCTCATATACGAGATCGTTGACAATGTGGACCTTCGCGCCTCCGACGGAGATTATTCGGTCGTCCGGAAGGAGACCCTGCGCTTCAGCGGAGACCGAGACGTCCTCTGTCACGGGAGTATCATAGACGACTGTTCCGTACAGTTGTTTTGACGATATGATAAGAACAGCCATAATAAGCAGTCCCACAACGATATTTACCAGCGGACCCGCCGAGGTAATGATCATCCTCTGCCAGACAGGTTTGTTGCAAAACGCGTTTTCATCGTCGGAACTCTCGTCTTCGCCTGCCATTGAGACGAAGCCGCCGAAAGGAAGAGCGCGGAGAGAATAGTCGATCCCGCTTTTTTTGGATTTTCTTGATATTATCTTCGGTCCCATGCCGACTGAAAACTCGTTTATCGTAACGCCGAAAAGACGGGCAAAGAAAAAGTGTCCGCCCTCGTGTATCACTACGAGCAGTCCGAAAACAAGAAGCGCGATTATGATATAAAGCGCGGTCACGTGATCATCTCCTTCCGGATTATTTGTCTGGTACGGTTTCATCCCCGCTTTGGTTCATTACTACCTGTGGCAGGATGTTTCCCTGTCGGGAAAAACTCGTGTTGAGGCGGAATGTCACATGCAGAATGCTATTCGCCCGGCGATCCTTTTTGTTTCTTCGATCACCTCGGCGATCCCGGAAGGGGTGTCGACAGGTCTGTCGCGCACTTCGTTGAGCGCGGCTGTCACAACGTCCGGGATCCTGTCAAACGAAAGAGTACCGTCGATGAAACGTTCTACGGCGACCTCGTCGGCTGCAATGAGCGCGGTCGGATAAACGCCCTCGCGCCGGACGGCCTCTCTCGCGACATCAAGAAGCGGGAAAACGTCGGTATCGGGTCTGTCGAACGTAAGCGCGCCGACGGAGGCAAAATCGATCCCGTCCTCTCCGACTTCAAATCTGTCGGGATAAGAAAACGCAAATCTGATGCACGATCTCATGTCAGGGAGAGCCATCTGTGCGATCACAGTATTATCAGTGTATTCCACCATGGAATGTATTATACTCTGCCGGTGAATCAATACCTCGACCTTGTTTTCGGGGACTCCGAAAAGGCGCACAGCTTCGATTATTTCAAAGCCCTTGTTCATCATGGTAGCGCAGTCGACGGTGATCTTGGGTCCCATTTTCCAGGTGGGATGAGCCAGCGCTTCCCTTGTGCCGACGTCGCGGAGCATATCTTTCGAATAACCGTAAAACGGACCGCCTGAGGCAGTGAGCAGAATCCTTTTCACATCAGACGGACCGCCCCTGTTGGCCATAAGACACTGGAAAATTGCGCTGTGTTCGCTGTCTACGGGGATCAGCTCGCCTCCCGAGTTGCGAAGCTCGTCAAAGATGATCCCTCCCGCAGAAATTATCGCCTCTTTGTTCGCCATGGCGATGCGGCATCCCTTTTTCGCCGCCAAAACAGCGGACGCAACTCCGGCAAGTCCGGAGATCGAATGGACGATCACGTCGACGTCAAGACTTTCGATACACGTCAAAAGGCCTTCTTCGCCGCAGAAAACTTCGGTTTTGACAGAAGAGTCGTCCCTCAGCTCACAAGCGTCGGCTTCATCCCGGACCGAGACCGCGTCCGGGGAGAATTCTTTTATCTGTTCCCTCAGAAGAGAAACGTTTCTTCCTGCAGAAAGAAACAGGACCCGAGCGCCGATCTGCTTTGCAACCTCGAGAGCCTGTTTCCCCACGGAGCCTGTGCTGCCGAGCACTGCAATCCGTAAACTATTCATAGATACAATCCTTTTTTTATCGGATAAAACCGAAATGAGTCAGAAGCAGCGTGATGATCAAGAGGAGCGGAGCAACCGGAAGAACGCTGTCAAAGCGGTCCATGACCCCGCCGTGACCCGGGAAAAGCTTCCCGTAATCCTTGACTTCAAACTTCCTCTTGATGAGGGAGGCCATAAGGTCGCCGATCTGAGAGATAACCGAAACGATGAATCCGACAACGGCAAGCGCAACGTACGAGGGATCAAATGACGCGTGGACAAGCTTGATAAGGATGAGAGCATAGACAATGAACGAGATACCGGTGAATAAGATCCCGCCGACGCTGCCTTCTACTGTTTTCTTCGGGCTGACGTCCTCGATAAGCTTGTGTTTGCCGAAGAAATAACCTATAAAATACGCGAAGGTATCGCTCACCCACGGCCCTACGAACGCAAGGAGGTAGATATACTGACCGTTCGGCGTGTCGCGGAGCAGTACGATGCTTGTGAACGAGCTAATTACGTAAAACACGGTCATGAATGACAAAGCGGCTATTTCCACGTCATATCTGCCGTGGGAAAAGACCGAAACCGTCATATTGATAAGGAGATACACAAAGGATATCGCGAAGAAGGACAAAATGAAAATCCCCGTGTCGGGTACGACCCTCGAAAGAACGGGTCCCGCTATCGCAAGAAGGCAGGAGAAGATCAGAACAAACTTATTCTTATTCCCGACGCACCTTAAGACCTCAATTGTCGCAACAAGGGAGAGAAACGAAAAAATGATCGGGAAAACATAGGTATCGGAGAAAATGCATACCGGAATAAAAAGACCGATACAGACCACCGCGGTAATGATTCTTTTTAACATACTCAAAAATGCCTTTCTGATAAAACTTTTTCGCGCGATCCGGCGGTATCAGAGTCCGCCGAACCTTCTTTTCCTGCGCGAGAATTCCTCGACCACCCGATCGACGTCACGTTTGCTGAAATCGGGCCACATTTTATCCGAGAAAAACAGTTCCGAATAGGCAGACTGCCACATGAGAAAATTGGACAAACGGAATTCGGCGCCTGTGCGGACGATTATATCGGGGTCCGGGCAGCCGTCCGTGTAAAGAGCGCGGGATATATCATCCTCCGTGACGGATACAGCGCCTTCGGAGACAAGCGAGTTCACAGCATGGACTATCTCCGCGCGTCCCCCGTAATTGAAAGCGATATTTAGACGGAACGGGCGCGCCGCCGTCATGTTTTCCAGTTCATCCATCCTGGCGCGGATCGCGGACTCGATGGCTGTTTTATCTCCGATAAAAAGATACTCCACGTCGTTTTCTTCCTTCGCGACGTCTATCTCGGAATCGAGCAGGCGCATGAGAGCACGCACCTCGCTCTCCGGTCTCTTCCAGTTTTCGGTAGAGAAGGCGTAAACGGTCACGTACCGGATCCCTATATCGCGGCAGTAGCGCATCACCGTCTTGAAGTTTTTAGCGCCGGCGCGGTGCCCCGCCTCGCGCGGGAGACCACGGGACGACGCCCATCTCCCGTTGCCGTCCATTATGAAGGCGACGTGAGCAAGACCGGACGTTTTCACAAGTTCACGCACGTCGGCGTTTATCTTTTTTTTAAACAACATAACAAGTATTGCGCCCGGGGCTGAGTTTCGGCCCCGGGGCGCGGCACTCCGTAATAATTACATCGACATTATGTCTTTTTCTTTCGCGGACGTGATCTCGTCCACCTGCTTCACGTACTTGTCGGTCAGGTCCTGCATGAGCTTTTCGGATTCTTTCTGCTCGTCCTCGGTCATATCGCCGTTCTTCTTCATGTTTTTGGCTTTGTCGATACCGTCGCGTCTGATGTTGCGCACGTTGACCTTCGCTTCCTCGCCCATCTTTGAGACCTGCTTTGACAGTTCTTTTCTTCTCTCCTCCGTCAGCGGCGGGAAGATCAGTCTGAGCACTTTACCGTCGTTCTGAGGCGTGATCCCCACGTCGGAGGCAAGGATCGCCCTCTCGATGGCTTTGACCGTAGACGCGTCCCAGGGAGCGATAACGAGTGTCTTCGGATCGGGGACCTTGATCTCCGCCATCTGCTGGATGGGAGTGGGAACTCCATAATACTCAAAGGTGACGTTGTTCAGCACCGCGGCGCTGGCGCGACCTACGCGGATCGTCTCAAGGGACGACTGGTAGATCTCGATGGACTTCTTCATCTTTCTTTCAAAATCTGTTGTATCGAGTTTCATGATTATCTCCTTTTCTTGTATTTTTCAAGCAAGCGTTCTGACGCTTGTAATGTGCTTATGCGTCGCAGGTCAATACATTTCCGCTTCGACATCTTCCGCCGTGACCAGCGTACCCACGTTCTCTCCCTTTACCGCCCTCAGGATGGAGCCCTTTTCCTTCAAAGAGAAGACCAGCATGTCGATCCCCTGATCGCTTGCGATGGCGGAGGCAGATATGTCGGTGGCGCGGAGCTCTTTATCAAGGCACTCCTTGTAGGATATAATCTTATATCTTTTTGCATCCGGATCCTTGTTCGGATCGGCTGTGTATACACCGTCCACGTTCTTCGCCATAAGGATCACGTCCGCGCCGATCTCCAGCGCGCGCACCACCCCGGCGGTGTCTGTGGAAATATACGGGATACCGGCGCCGCAGCCGAAAATAACCGGTCGGCCTTCGTTGATGTAAGCGACAGCGCGCTCGTAGCTGAAGGGTTCGGTAAAGCTGTTCATCTCGACCGCGGTCATGACAACGGCGTCACGGCCCTTCTTCTGAATGGCGTCCTGGAATCTGAGGCAGTTGATGGTAGTGGCGAGCATTCCCATATGATCCGCTTTCGCCCTGTTCATTCCCTTGCCGTACTTGCCTCTCCATATATTGCCGGCGCCGATCATGATCCCGAGCCCCACGCCGAGATCCGCGCACTCGCAGACGGCGGTCGCGAGATCGTCGATCACCTCGTTATCGAAAATCTCTGTAACGTTACCGTTCCCGTCCTTTTTTGCGATGGCCTCGCCCGAAAGCTTCAGAAAGACGCGTTTATATTTTACCGAGTCCATTTTTAAGACCTCCGTTCAATCGTCCAAAATACGTCATCCTATATTTTACATTAAAAATATAAATTTGTAAATAGAAAGTATGATTTTGGTACCAAAAAATGAAAACGCCCGGTCATACGGAGTATGACGGGCGTTTCGCAACTTAAGATCCTTCTGAATAAATCACTCGGCTTTGCCGGTGAGTCTTGCGATCTCCTCGGCGAAGTCGTCTTCTCTCTTCTCGAGTCCTTCGCCTCTCTCGTAGCACCAGAATCCGCTGAGAGCGATCTTTCCGCCGAATTCCTTCGCTGTGTTTTCGACGTACTTGCCTACGGTGAGAGAATCGTCCTTGACGTATGGCTGCTCGGTGAGGCAGCTTCTCTCATAGAATTTGCCGATCCTGCCGAGAACCATCTTCTCGATGATGGCTTCGGGCTTGTTCGCCATTTTCTCGTCGTTCTTGATCTGGGTCATGAGGATTTCTTTCTCCTCAGCCAGAACGGACTCCGGAACAGACTCCTTGTTGAGGTAGGACACTGGCATAGCGGCGACCTGGAGAGCGATGTTCTTCGCAAATTCCGGGAAGCCGGGATTCTGTACGGCGGCGTCGTCGGCGTCGAAGCTGATGATAACGCCCGTGGTGCCCTTGCCGTGGATGTAGGTGGAGAGAATGCCGTCAACGATAACGAAACGGCGGATATTCATGTTCTCACCGATAGTGAAAATCATGTCTTTTACTTTTCCCTCTACCGTGAAATCGGTGTCGAGATAAGGAAGCGCAAGAAGAGCGTCCATATCGGCGGGTCTCTTTGCAAGGATGGTCTTCAGGATGCCGCGGACGAATTCCTTGAAGGTCTCGTTCTTTGCGACAAAGTCGGTCTCGGCGTTGACCTCGATCATGGCGGCTGTCTTGCCGTCCTCGCTGAGCATGATGTCCACGACGCCTTCGCTTGCGATTCTGGAAGCCTTCTTACCGGCGACGGCGAGTCCTCTTTCTCTCAGGACCTTGATGGCCTCGTCAAAGTCTCCGTTCGCCTCTGTGAGGGCCTTTTTGCATTCCATCATACCGCATCCGGTCTTTGCTCTCAGATCGGATACCATTTTAGCTGTAATAGCTGCCATTTTATTCTCCTCCGTTTTTATTCAAATCACTCGGCGTCTTCCGATTCGTCTTCTTCCTTCGCCTCGGTGTCAGCCTCAGTGAGCTGCTCACCCTGACGGCCTTCGATAACGGCGTCGGCGAGAACGGAAGCGTACAGACGGATAGCGCGGATAGCGTCGTCGTTGCCGGGGATAACGTAATCGGCGTCGTCCGGGTCG
>CACXCL010000015.1 GCA_902766115.1 uncultured Ruminococcus sp. | reverse complement strand
TTGTACTGCTTTCCGCCTGTTTCGATGATCGCAAACATGAAAAGCTCCTCACTTTCTTTTGTGAACTCGCCGGGTCAGGTAAACACAAGGTTATTTCAAGACCTGACGCCATGCGGCAACAGTCATTCTACCACATTCGAGTGGTCGAGTCAACTGATTTTTTTATTTTTTTCGGTATTTTTTCTTTTTTTATCAATATATATACCGCCGAAACCAACCGAAATGCATTTTTTAGTCATTATAATGGCAAATCTATCCGTTTTTTGCACCGTGCTGTCTTGTTTTCATCCATGTCACAATTCCACGTTCGTCATAAAATGGAACGAAAAGGTTTTTGCCGAGAAGTCGGGAAGAAAGGAAAAAGATAAGATGGACAACAATCTGAAAATCGGAGTTATCGGCGGAGATCTGCGTCAGCTGACGGTGTCGTCGCGTCTTTCGCGGGACGGCGCCGAATGTGCGGTCTGGGGCGTGGGCGGCGGAGACGGTCCTTCGCTTGAACTGCTGAAAAAACGCGTAAATTTCGGGAGCGCCGTAAAATGCGGAGACTGGATAAGCGCCGTCAACGGGAGCGATGTTCTCATCCTCCCCCTTCCGATGACGCGCGACGGGGTGAGGCTGAACGTGGTCCCGACGGAGGAGTTCTGTCCCCTGCCTGACACAGACCTTCGTCTGACCGAACTGATAAACAGGACGCGGGAGAACACGTTGATCCTCGGCGGGAAGATACCGCCGTCGTTCTGCCGCCTTGCGGGAGAGAAAAGGATCAAGGTCCGCGACTACTACGAATCGGAGGAATTTCAGATAAAAAACGCCGTGCCGACGGCGGAGGGGGCGGTCGCCGCCGCCATGGAGGCGCTGCCGGTAACGCTTGCGGAGTCAAATTGCGCCGTTGTGGGTTACGGCAGGATCGGGAGAACGCTCGCCACAAGGCTGCTCGGACTTAAAACGAACGTCACCTGCGTGGCGAGAAGCATAAAAGATCTGTCATGGGCGACCTGCGACGGCTGCAGGACGATCCCTCTTGAGAAGTTTCGGGTCGATCCTGTCGGTTTTGACGTGATATTCAACACGGTGCCTCATATGATATTCGACCGGGAAACGCTGCTGAAGACCGACAGAAAAACACTCCTGATCGAGCTTGCGTCCATGAACGGCGGAATCGATCTGACTGCCGCCGGTGACCTTGAGATCAAGGTCATAAAAGCCATGTCTCTGCCCGGCAAATGTTCTCCGGAGACCTCGGGGAGAATAATCTACGATTCTATAAGGTCGATCCTCTGCGAGGAGGGATTGATGTGATCGGGTTTGCGATCTGCGGCTCCTTCTGCACGCACGGAAAAGCCCTCGGAAAACTTGAAGAGCTGACAAAAAAATATGATATCCAGCCAATTATGAGCGAGACGGCGTACGGCACGGATACAAGATTCGGAAAAGCCGCTGATATGACGGGAAAGGTAGAAAAACTATGCGGGAGAAGGATAATCCACACAATAGGAAAAGCCGAGCCGCTCGGACCCTCCGTCCCTCTTGAAGCGATGATCATTCTTCCCTGCACCGGCAACACGCTGGCAAAGCTCGCCCACGGAATAACCGACACTCCCGTCACAATGGCGTCCAAGGCTCATCTGAGACAGGGACGGCCTCTCATTATCGCGCTGTTCACAAACGACGCTTTGAGCGGAAATCTCGAGAATATCGGCAGGATGATGAGCAGGAAGAACGTGTATTTCCTCCCCATGACAGAAGACGATCCGGAGAAAAAACCGTTTTCGCTGACTGCGGATCTTTCTTTCACCGAAAAAGCGATCGAGTACGCAAAAAACGGGCGTCAGATCATGCCTCTGTTCGTTCAGGACAGTGAAAAAGTTAAAACGGGACCGGCGCTATAGCCGGTCCCGTTTCCTCTTTTACTTTACGGCGCCCGTCCCGTTCGCAATGTAATATCCGTCGGTGAACGAACCCCAGAAAGGCAGGTACGGATCGTCGTCCTCGAACCAGTAGAATTTCGATCCCTCCTCGACGCCCTTCGACGTAAAATATGCGAGATACCTCTCGTTATATGGCATCGATTCGTTGGTGAACTTCTTGATCGGCTCGTTCAGCACAAAGTGATCGATATCCGCTTCCGCTTTGAGGAAGACAGTATATCTGTTGTCACAGAGGTACGTATTGTTCCGGGAAATCCATCCGCGCCTGTGAGCGTCTGTGGAGAAATCGTTGCTCCAGGTAATGCCGCAGGTGTACATGATGATATTATTCTCGATCACGCAGTTGACCTTCTCCCCGGTGGAACAGTAGACCTCGCCGCCCTTGTGCGAGCCGCCCTCGACGACCTCGCCGTTGATTATGAGTTTGACGGGTCTCGAGTCTCCGTCGATCTGCTGCTCGGTTATGCCGTATCCTATGTATGCAAAGATGTTGTCGTGAATGTGGAAATTCAACTGCTTGTTCTTGCCGTAGATCCCCGTCTCGTCACGCTGGGTCTCGTTATAGCAGAGCGATTCGACGGCGTTTCCGGATGAGACGATAACGTTGTTATAATACTCCGTGTTTTTAATGAACTTCGGCTTTGAATCCGGATCCCAGTCGACTTCGAACTGAGTGGAAAGCGGTCCGTCGCCGATGTCGTGGAGGTAGCAGTTATAAACGGTTTCGTTTTGAGAAGAACCGTTCGCCTCTTTGCCTGATTCGATGGAGCTGAGGGAGCCGGAACACCATCCGATCTCGCAGTTCGACATCACAAGACCGTCGCCGGAGAGCATGGCGCCCATGGAGCCGCTGTAGAGGATCGAAAGATTGTCAAGGCGCGTTCCCTTGGCACCGGTAAAAGACGCCTCGGAATAGCCTAATAAAACGTAACCGTCCGTAGAGCACTTGATATCGTCGAACACGTACATGGGATTGCCGAGATCACAGTACATGTAAAGCTTATGTTCCGACGGATCGTGGATGAACTCGAGATTGTGTGTGAGAACGGTGCCGGGATTTGTCATGGGAGTGTTGCCGCACTCAAACCACTCCCTGCCGTTGCACATCATGCCGAAATAACGGGAAGTATCGTCTTCCGAGAACGGCGATACCGCCTCGTCCGATAATTTTTTCGGTGCCATTCTGACGCCTACGTATTCGCCGTGATTTATGACGATATTGCTGCAGGACCCGTCCGAGTGTCCTCCGTTGACGGGGTCGGAAAAAGCCGAGAGCTCGCTGTCAAGTACCCAGATGTTGTCCCATTCCGTCTTGAGCCACGTTCCCGTGGCGTTCTCATCCGACCTTGTGATCCCGAAGTCGACGGCGTGGGTGAACTGAGGCTTCGGACCCTTGCCGTACGCGCCGTAGGTCACGCCGTCGCACACGTCAAGAGTTATGATCTGCGTGCCGCCGTATCTTTCGGGGAAATAGACGGATCCTCGCTCGAAGAAAACGCCGTCTCCGGGTCTGACTTTCGAAAGCCGGACCTGACCGCCCGCCTTGTACGTCCATAAACTCGATATGCTTTTAAGAGGCTTGTCGGGAGACAGACCGTCGTTGTTATCGTCCCCGCGGAACGAGGAGAGATAATAGACCGTTCCGCCGCGCGCCGTGACGTCCTCCGGGCTGACCTCGCTCTTTGAGTCCATGATCTGTCCGATCCTGTCAGTCAGCTTTTTATCGTATTCTGCACGCAGCGACCCGTCTGCGTACTCGTAGAACAATTCGGTATAAAGCTTGTAGTTGTAAATGTAATCTTTGATCTCGGGCGACGCCGATCCCAGCGTGAACGCGTCAGCGGACGCCTGATCCGGGAAGAAAGCGATATACGCGATCTTGAACAGACCTCCCGGTTTCCCGTCGATCTCACCGCGATAGGACTCGTCAAAAGGACAAATGAGAAGATTCAGATTATCCAGTTCGAAATCGAACGTGTCCGAAGCGTATTTTTCGGTAAAATCAAAGGTCACGGTGCTGAACTCGCCGTCGTTCTCGCCTTTGACGAAAACGAACGGATCGCGGTGCTTGTGGTTCGTGCCGTATTCCTCTTCGAAATTGTGCTGGTATGAACCGTCAAGCGCATCGGGTTCATCGTAATCGACGTACTTATACGCGACCTTCATAACGGGATGATCGTATATCGAAAGATCAATACCGCGGATCGACACGCCGATCGAATTCATGCGGTTACGTCCGCCGTAGCCGCCGCGGAGATAGTCGTAAGTATATCCCGCCTTGAAAGAATCGTAATATGCGTCGAGAACGGGAAAGTCACCCGAGAGGTCTATGTCGGTGGCAAGAGTCCCTCTGATCTGAGAGGCGTTGTCGTAAAGATATTTCGCACCGATGATGACCGGTCCGTCGGTATCGAGCGGATCGTATCCCTGCCAGGCGAGATCTTTTGCGCTGATGAGATTCATGACGACCGTCGCCGTCTCGGCGCGGGTGATCTCGGACTGAGGATTATACTTCCCCGCCGCGTCGCCGTTGAAGATGCCGGCGCGTCTTAAGGTCTCGACGTGGGTCTTCGCCCACTTGCCTATCTTCGCGGTGTCGGTAAACTCCGCCGGAGCGGTAAATCGGCGGGGCATTCTGATCCCGGCGTATTCTATGTATCGGGAAATAACCGCAGCCATTTCCTGCCTTGTGATATTGGCCTCGGGCTTGAAAGTCCCGTCCGAGTAGCCGTTGACAAGACCGTTTTTCGACGCCCAGCCCACGTAGCCGGCGTACCATTTTTTAGGTTTGACGTCAGAGAACACGCCTGTCAGTTCGGGCTTGCCTCCGTCCATGCGGCAGAGTATCGTGACGACCATGCCGCGTGTGAGATTTCCGTTCGGATCGAACCTGTCAGGGGTGACGCCGTTCATATAGCCGTTTTCATACACGTATTCAACGCTCTTACAGTACCATTTTCCGGCCTTGACGTCTTTGAACGGCATCGATCCGCCCTCGGCGGAACTCACGGGATAAATAAGTATTCCCGCAAGCATGACGAATGAAATAACGAGCGATACGATTCTCTTTTTCATGTTAATCTCCATTCTGCCTTTTCAGGCGCTGAGGATCATCAGACGTTGAACCGGAACAGCGTGACGTCGCCGTCCTGCATAACGTAGTCCTTCCCCTCGCTGCGGACAAGCCCCTTTTCCTTTGCCGCCGCCATGGAGCCGCAGGCGATAAGATCGTCGTAGGACACGATCTCCGCGCGGATGAAGCCGCGCTCGAAGTCGCTGTGGATCTTACCTGCCGCCTGGGGCGCCTTTGTCCCCCTGGTGATTGTCCAGGCGCGTACCTCCTTCGGACCGGCGGTAAGAAAACTGATGTAGCCGAGGAGCGAGTAGCTGGCGGTGATGAGCCTGTCAAGCCCGCTCTGCTCGATGCCGAGTTCTTCGAGAAACATCGATTTTTCGTCGTCGTCGAGCTCGGCGATCTCCGCCTCGATGGAGGCGCATACCGGTATCACCTCGGCGCCCTCTTCCTTTGCTATCTCGCAGATGGTTTTATAATACGGGTTGTCGTCGCTCACGCCGGCTGCCTCGTCCTCGGAGACGTTGGCGGCGTAGATCACGGGCTTCATGGTGAGCAGCTCCACGTCGGAGATGAGGGCGCGCTCGTCGTCCGTGAGGTCGATGCTTCGTGCGGTCATACCGTCTTCGAGGTGCTTCATGACCTTTGAATATACGGCGAGAGACTCCGCGAGCGATTTATCTCCCTTGAGCATCTTCTCGGTTTTCGCTATCCTTCTTTCAAGGACCTCGATGTCGGCGAATATCAGTTCGAGATTTATGGTCTCAAGATCCCTTTTCGGGTCGACGCTGCCGTCCACGTGGACGATGTCACCGTCCTCGAAACAGCGGAGCACGTGGATCACCGCGTCCACGTCTCTGATATGAGACAGGAACTTGTTCCCGAGTCCCTCTCCCTTTGACGCTCCTTTCACGAGACCCGCGATGTCGACGAATTCGATGACGGCAGGAGTATAAAGTTCGGGAGAGTACATATCTCTCAGAACGTCAAGTCTCTTGTCCGGGACTCTGACCATGCCAACGTTTGGGTCGATGGTGCAAAACGGATAGTTTGCGCTCTGAGCGCCGGCGCCTGTAAGCGCGTTGAACAGCGTGCTTTTCCCCACGTTGGGAAGTCCGATGATACCGAGTTTCATTTATGATTATCGTCCTTTCAGATGTTGTTCTCGTTTGCAGTATTATTGTATCATAGCTTTGGTGTTTTTTCAATCTTTTTTGGCAAACAACAAATCGTCTGACAATGCTCAGATCCGTCAGACGGAAAAACTGTTTGACCGAAGCGTTCAGTCATGATATTATTGTTACAGATGAACCTTTTTCGATTTTTTTTACGTCTTTATATATAGAGAATCGAAACGGAGGTGATCGATTGACTGACCGTGAGTTGATCGGACTGTACGTTGGAAGATCTGAAACAGCCATCGAAAAAACACTGGAACAGTACGGTAATTACTGCTTTACGATCGCATTCAACATCCTGAGAAGCAAAGAAGACGCGGAAGAGTGCGTGAACGACGCTTTGTACCGCGCATGGGACGCAGTTCCGAACGACCCGCCTCGCAATCTCCGGCCGTATCTCGGAAGAATAACGAGAAACGAGGCTCTCGACAGATACCGCAAAGGTACCGCTGTCAAGCGAGGCGAAGGAAACGACACGCTTCCCCTTGACGAGCTTGCGGAATGTGTGTCGGGTAACGCAGCGGATGAATCCGAGACGATAGCGACGCGAGAATTACTGAAAGGATTCATCGCCTCGCTCGGTCGTGAGAAAAAGACCGTTTTTCTCGCCCGCTACTGGTACGGGTACTCGGTATCGGAAATCGCGAAAAAAACAGGCAGAAAAGAAAACACGATCAAGACAATGCTGCGCAGGACGAGAAATGAACTTTGCAGTATGCTCAAAAAGGAGGGTCTTTACTGATGAAAGATACTGAATTGTTCGGACTTATGAGCGAAATTGACGACGATTTAATCGACAGCGTGCCCGATGATCTGAATAAATCAAAAAATAGCAGAATGAAAAAAACAGTCATATCGGCGGCTGTTGCGCTTGCAGCCATCGGTGCCGTATTTTTTGCCTGGTCCGCCGTGTCCGGTCGGTTCGGCACTCCGGAAAAAAACCTTGCAGCGAGGAATGATTATGATTCGATAAACGCCGGACAAATGGCAGACAACACCCAAACAGACACGATTGATGCGCCTGTTCCAAGCGAAACGGATAATGATCAACCTCCGCTCATTTTGCAGTCAGAGGAGGGTCTGTTCTTAAAAAGATTTATCGATGTTTCCGAGCTCGGAGGAAGCGGTTATACCTATCCCATCACAAAAAAACAATTCTACAAAGTCTTTGAGGATATTCCGGAGCAATTGATCATAAGTCCCGACGATGAAATACCGGAATATCTTCCAATATTCCGTCTTTCCCACGGAACAGGGTTCGGCGGATGCTTTGAACCCCTGACAGATGAAGAAAAGCAGAATGTCAGAGATCGACTTGCCGATACGGTAAGGGGGCTCTACGGAGACGACATTGCCGAAACGACAGAAATACGCGACGTAAAGCAATACTCCGAAGAAGCGCCCTATCAATGCTTCTGTGATTTTAAGGATGAATCTGGAAATAAGATCGAGATAAAATGTACTGAAAACGGGTTCAGTGTCTTTTTCGGTTGGAAGGAACTGGAATATCCGACAGAAGACAGCGACATTTCTCCCTCAAACAAGCTCGATCCTGAAAGAATAACACAGTCGGTAAAGGACAACACAACGGTACAAAAAGTGCTCGATTACATCGGCTTTGAATCGCCAGTATATCTTTCATCTAAAACGATCTCGTATACATCCGATAAAGAGCAAGAAATTGTCGAAGAGGCGAATTGTAACATATTTGACGCATCAGAGGGAAAGTTTTGGCTCTCGGGAATCGGCAAGCCGGTCGTATGGATCTGTAATATTCCCGGGTTTTCCCTCTTTATCAACGTATCGTCACCGAACGCAGATATCATCGAATACGCAAAAACAGGTACAACCGACGACGCAATGGCGACTTTGAAAAAATGGATTCAAGGGGCAGAAGAGCTCTGCGACCTTGAAAACGTAAAAATAATCATGACTTACAGAAAAGCTTTTTGGGAATACGGCGATAATTCCGTTGATTATCCGAGAGAGGGAGAGGATTTTCTCGTTCCCGTATACGAGATTTACATTGAAGGTACGGGAGACGTCGCGGGAAGATACATCATGTTGCTGATCAATGCGACCGATTTCGACGTTTCTGAAAGAAACCCTCACAGATAAGTTTTGCGGCGCGTTCATGTCCTGAACGCGCCGCAAAATCATGCATTCGCAGTGATAAGGTCCTTCAGACGGATAATGATCCGTTTTTCGAGACGAGAGATATAGGATTGAGAGATACCGAGCCTGTCCGCCACCTCCTTTTGCGTCATCTCGCGGCGACCGCCGAGACCGTACCGCATCTCAATGATCTCCTTTTCCCTGCCCTCAAGCGACGATACCGCCTGCCTCAGCTCCTTTATTTCTTCGTTTTTTTCGATGTTCTCGCTCACGGTGTCGCCATCCGTGCCGAGAATATCTGACAAAAGAAGCTCATTCCCGTCCCAGTCGACGTTCAGCGGTTCGTCGATCGATATATCGCCTCTGTGTGATGCGTTTTTCCTGAGATACATCAGTATTTCATTTTCAATGCACCGTGAAGCGTACGTCGCAAGTTTGATATTCTTTTCCGCGCGGAAGGTATTTATCGCCTTGATGAGACCGATGGTCCCGATGGAGATCAGATCCTCGATCCCGACGCCAGTTCCGTCGAATTTTTTGGAGATATATACGACGAGTCTGAGATTGTGGCTGATAAGCAGATCGCACATGGAGCGGTCTTCCTTCATCCTGCTGATCGCCTCTGCTTCCTTCTCAGGACTCAGCGGGGGCGGAAGTACGTCCGCGCCACCTATGTAAAACACATAATTATCGTCACAGCGGAACAGTTTGGCGAGAAAAGCCCTTATCTTACCGGCATTATTTACTTGAGATAACATATATCCGACCTTTCCCGGCCCTGACGGACCGTCAATTATATATCAGTTCGGGACAGCGACGCTCGAAGGAATTATCCCGTCGTACTGCCCGAGATCACACGCAGGCGGCGTCACAGCCAGGAGAACGTCTCTTCCGGCGCCGTCCACCGTGACAAAATCGGGTCTAAAAGCGCGCAGCAGTCCCGAAGAGCCTACGGATCGTGAAGGGATCATGCGCACCCTGTCAGCAAGAGTCCGCGGAACGTCTGTCGGATCCTCTCCCGCGAGATAAGAAAGCTCGTCCGCATTCAGAAGCTTTTTTGCGACGTCCGGGGACACTATCATGACCGGGGTCCCCGAAATCGGATCGCGAAGAAGATTGCCCGAATCCACGAGACCGGAGAACGCGGCTATCCTTCCGGAGAAACGGACCTTGACGAAGGACACGGCCGCTGTGGGACGGCGAAGGATGATCCGAGCCATGAGTACCACGGCGCAAACGGAGACTGACAGAACGAGTATAAATGTTTTTTTATCACGGTGTAACGCACCGAGAGTCATTAGAGCGGAAAAGACTCCTCCGATAAGTCCTCCCGCCGCCCAAAGAACGGCGGCCCGGCGGACGATACGGATCGGTTTTCCTTTTCCGAAAGATATAAGAACCATCAAAAACGAGTTGACGACCGTCAGAAAGAATTTCAGGCGCTTTCCGGGAGAAATCAAAACGACGGCGAGGGAGAACGCCGCTCCTGAGAGAGAGCCGAGGACGATCCTTCGTTTTCTGAATCTGAGTCGGCACAGCTTCCCGGCAAGGATGAGAGAAACAAGATCCAAACAGAAATCAAGAAGGAAGTACACGTCGACGTACAGGACCGTTTCCGTTTCGTATGCCTCCCTTCGTTGCTGTTTTCATAAGTAATTATAATCACGCGTCGACGTGAAAAGTGTCGCATCCCGCCGCGAGCGCAAAAAAGACCGTTCCCTTTTTCGGGGAACGGTCTTTTTGTGACTTTCAGATCACCCGGCTCAGATCTCGGGGATCTCCACCTCGATCTCACGGCCGAGCTTCGCGCTCTTGTTGATGCCGTCGATGATCGCCTGATTGTACAGGATCTGAGAGGTGGGAACGGGAGCCGGGAGTCCTCCTCTTGCGGCGTCCACGAAGGAACGGATCTTCTTATCGAAGAGGCCGCCTTCGGTGTGGACCAGCGGAATGGTGGTCTCGGTCTGTTCGCCGCAGACGTCATGATACAGAGTCATGGGTCCGCC
>CACXCL010000014.1 GCA_902766115.1 uncultured Ruminococcus sp. | reverse complement strand
GTTCTTTTTCAGGGTCATCAGCGTCACGCCGGACGCCGTCCGCGTCGTCTTCACCGGTATCAGAGCCGAGGAGATGAGTATCCCGCGACCGTCGCTGTTCAGCAGAACGATCTCCCGGTTCTCAGACTCGTAGAACGCCGCCACTACGGGGGAAGCGTCGGAATAGGCGCCCACGAGCCGGCGTCTGTTCGCTTTGGTGTCGTAGCTTGAAACGGGTATCTTCACTCCCTTGCCGTTTTGGAAGATGAAGATTATGTTATCCTTTTCGGGATACTCCTTCAGCGCCTTCATCATGAGGGTGTTCTCGCCCTCGTCGAATCCCAGCTTCGCCGGCACGAAGTCGCCGAGAGAGGACGCCTTCACCGTGTCGAAATCGGCGACCTTCGCCTTATACGCACGGCACTTGTCCGAGAAGAACAGCAGCTCCGCCACGTTCTCCGTGTCCTCGCTGTTGAGCACCTCGTCCCCTTCCTTGAACTTCTGCTCGTCGGCAGCACGGAGGGACAAATGAGTGATCTTTTTGAAATAACCTTCCCTTGAAAGAAGTACCCGGACGTTATAGTTCTCGACTTCCTCCGTCGCGGGAGCCTCCACGATGTCCTCGGAGTATATGAGCTGGGTCTTCCTCGGCTGACCGTATTTCTTTTTTATCTCCCGGAGCTGCTCGATTATCAGCGCCTTGATCCGCAAATCGTCCGCGATGGTCGCCTCGAGATCCGCGATCTCCTGCTGGAGGCTCTCGATCTCGCGGATCCGCTCGATGATATATTCCCTGTTCAGGTGACGGAGCTTGATCTCGGCGATGTATTCCGCCTGGACCTCGTCGATGCCGAAGCCCTCTATCAGGCGCGGCACCACGTCGCTCTCCTTCTCGGTGGTACGGACGATGGCGATGGCCTTGTCGATGTCCAGCAGGATCTTCCCCAGCGCCCGGAGCAGATGAAGCTTGTGCTTCTTCTTGCCCAGCTCGAAGGTCAGCTCCCGCCTGAGGCATCCGATCCTGAACCGCACCCACTCACGGAGGATATCTCCTACTCCGAGAGTTCTCGGTACGCCGTCGATCAGCACGTTGAAATTGCACGCGAAGTCATCCTCAAGGGTCGTCAGGCGGAACAGCTTTGCCATGAGCAGGTCGGGGTCTGTTCCGCGGCGCACGTCGAGGGTCAGTTTGAAGCCGTTTTTATCGATACCGTCGCGGAAATCGGTTATATCCTTCAGCTTGCCCGCCTTCATCAGATCGCCAATCTTGTTGAGGATCGCCTCGATGGAGGTGGAATAAGGGATCTGGAGGATCTCGATGCAGTTCTCTTTCTTATCGAAGGTGTATCTTGCGCGGAGTTTGACGCTCCCTCTTCCCGTCTCGTATATGGTTTTCAGCTGTTCCCTGTCGTAGATGATATTCGCGCCGCCGGGGAAGTCGGGCGCCTTTATGATGTCGAGAAGCCTGTCCGTAGACACGTTGGGGCTTTTGAGAACGGCGATGGTTCCGTCGCAGATCTCAGAGAGGTTGAAGGAGCAGATGGACGAAGCCATACCCACCGCGATGCCCATGTTGGGCGACACGAGGATGTTCGGGAATTTGGTCGGGAGAAGCGTCGGCTCCTCGGTGGTATTGTCGTAGTTCGGGACCATGTCGACCGCATTTTTGTCGATGCCGTCGAAGATCTCGGCGCAAATGGGAGCCAGCTTCACCTCAGTGTATCTCGCCGCCGCGTAGGCCATGTCGCGGCTGTACTGCTTGCCGAAGCTGCCCTTCGACTCAACAAACGGGTGAAGCAGCGACTCGTTGCCCCGGGTCAGTCTGACCATGGTCTCGTATATCGCCGCGTCGCCGTGGGGATTCAGCCGCATGGTCGCGCCCACCACGTTGGCGCTTTTCGTCAGTCCGCCGGTGAGAAGACCCATCTTGTACATGGTGTAAAGGAGCTTCCTGTGGGACGGTTTGAATCCGTCGATCTCCGGGATGGCGCGGGACACTATGACCGTCATAACGTAGGGCATGTAGTTTTTTTCGATAGTGTCGGTGATATGCTGGTCGGTTATGAACGCCTCTTTTATTTCCTTTACTTCTTCTTTTTTCTTTCTTGCCATTTTCGCCTCGTCTTTATGGTTGATTTACAGCTTTGTCATTTTTCCGCCGGACGCCCGGATGAGCCGGTTGTAAAGCGCCAGATATCCGCCGTCGCGGTGGGGAAGTCTTATATATACCCGCCGCAGTCCCAGCCGGTCCGCCTCCCGCAGGAGATCGTAAAGACTGTGGCAGTACGTCAGGTCGTCGTCCCTCTCTCCCGCCGTCAGAACGGTGCAGGAAAAGCGGTCCCTCACGGTCTCCGCGGCGATGACTCCCTTTTTCTCCTCGGGGTCGCTCTCCACCATGGAAATGAACTTATCGAGATCGCCCGTGGCGGGGATCACCTCGGCCGCGGGGGAATAGTGCTTATACTTCATTCCGGGGGAACGGGGCTTGTCCCCGACTTTCGCCGGGTCGGTCACTCCCTCGGGGACCGACGCGCCCCGGGTCACCCCGTCGAGCATCTCCGCCGTGACGGCGCCGGGCCGCAGGATCGTGCATCCGCCGTCCGGATCGAGGGCGATAACGGTGGATTCCACGCCGATGGCGCACTCTCCCCCGTCGATGACCATGTCGATCCTGCCCGAAAGATCGTCCATAACATGGGAGGCCTTCGTGGGTGACGGACTTCCCGATCTGTTGGCGGACGGAGCCGCCACGGGGCATCCCGCCGCCGCGATCAGCGCGCGGGCGATCCCGTTCGAGGGGCACCGCACAGCCACCGTGTCGAGCCCGCCGGTGACGGAGGGGTCGATCACGTCTTTTTTCGGGAGGATCACGGTGAGGGGGCCGGGCATGAACCGCTCCGCCAGCTTATAGTAAAGCGGGCAGGTGACGGCGAAATCCTCCGCCTCCCCGGGGCGCGAGACGTGGACGATCAGGGGGTTGTCCGACGGCCGTCCTTTCGCCTCGTATACCTTTTTCGCCGCGCCGGGGAAGTACGCCGACGCGCCGAGACCGTAGACGGTCTCCGTGGGGAACGCCACCAGTCCGCCGCGCCGCAGTATTTCCGCCGCCTCGGAGAGGATCGCGCCGTCTTTTTCCCCGTCGCCGGTGATCCGGACGAGGCGTGTGTTTATCGTATCCATAATGATGTGTCAAAGACCTTCTTTGAGTTTTTCCGCGGTGTCCGCGGTGATAAGAGCGTCGATCACCTGATCCATGTCGCCGTTGATGAAGGATTCAAGGGTATAGAGCGTCAGCCCGATGCGGTGGTCCGTCACCCTTCCCTGAGGAAAATTGTAGGTCCGGATCCGCTCGCTTCTGTCGCCGGAGCCCACCTGAGACCGGCGTTTCGACGCGATCTCGTCCGTCTGCTCCCGGAGCTTCATATCGTATAGCTTCGCCCGGAGGAGTTTCATCGCTTTGTCGCGGTTTTTGAACTGGCTCCGCTCGTCCTGGCACTCGATGACGATGCCCGTGGGCTTGTGGACCATCCGGATGGCGGATTCCGTCTTGTTGACGTGCTGACCGCCCGCTCCGCTGGATTTTATCGTCTCGATCTCCAGGTCCCCGGGGTTTATTTCCACGTCCACTTCCTCCGCCTCGGGCAGAACGGCGACCGTCGCCGCGGAGGTGTGTATCCTGCCGGACGTCTCGGTCTCCGGGACCCGCTGGACCCGGTGGACGCCGCTCTCGAACTTGAATCTGGAGTACGCGCCCTCGCCCGACACGGTGAAGGTGATCTCCTTATATCCGCCGAGACCGGTCTCGTTCGCGTTCACTACCTCGGTCCTGAATCCCTTTGAGTCGGAGTACATGGTGTACATTCGGAACAGCACTCCGGCGAAAAGCGCCGCCTCTTCCCCGCCGGTGCCGGCGCGGATCTCCACGACCACGTTCTTGTCGTCGTC
>CACXCL010000013.1 GCA_902766115.1 uncultured Ruminococcus sp. | reverse complement strand
TGAAGATCGACGGACTTACCCCCGAGATCATAAAGGAAGCGCTTGCCGTCACCCACAAGGGCAGAGACTATATCATCGACGATATCATCCTTAAGGCGATCCCGGCTCCGAGACCGGAGGTCTCCGAGTACGCCCCGAAGATGGTCATCATGAAGATCCCCGTTGACAAGATCAGCGAGGTCATCGGCAAGCAGGGCAAGGTCATCCAGGGTATCGTTGCGGACACCGGCGCCAAGATCGACATCGAGGACGACGGCACGGTCTACATCGCGTCTCCCGACAAGCACGCCATCGAGGCGGCGAAGTCCATCATCGACGGCATCATCTTCGAGCCCGAGGTCGGCGAGATCTACACCGGCCGCGTGACCAGGATCATCCCCATCGGCGCGTTCGTGGAGTTCGCGCCCGGCAAGGAGGGTCTGGTCCACATCTCGAAGCTGGACCGCAAGCGCACGGAAAAGGTCGAAGACGTCTGCCAGGTGGGAGACGAGATGAAAGTCAAGTTCCTCGGAGTAGACGACAGAGGACGCATGAATCTCTCGAGAAGAGACGCGCTTGACTGATAATAAGGGGCGGCTGAAACCGTATCCCTTCAAGAACACGGGGAGGGAAACCTCCCCGTGCGACGTTTGATCGGCAGGAGTTTTTGAATGAACGCAAATAACGACAAAAACATACCGGCGGCGGGCGATCCTCCCCGTGCGCCGCAGGGTCAACCCCGGGAGACGCCGACTCCGAAGCAGGTGCTGGAACACAGTCACTCCCGATTCCGCAAGAGGAAGAAAGAGGGGATAAACCCCGGGATCGTCATTTTCGCTCTTGTTATTATCGCCGTGATCGGCGTGTCTGTTTTCGTCCTTGTCACCGGAAGAGGAAAGAAGAACTACACGGAGCTGCCGGAGAATCATGTCCCCGTCGAGACCGGCGAGGTCCCGCAGGAGACGTGCGATTATGTCGAAGTTGACGCGTCGGCAGTTCACGGCGGGCAGCTGATCCTGGTGAACTTCCGGTATCCGTACGAATTTCCGGAGGACGGGGAGGGCCCCGAGACAGCCAACGTTTACGACAACTGCCGGGGCATGCTGAAAGTGGCGTCGATGGCAGACTCGCTCGATCCCGTGACGCTCTCCCGCCTGGTCTCCTTCGCGTCCGACTTTGAGGAGCGGACCGGCGACCGCTGCTTTATGGTGAACAGCGCACACCGTACGTACGGAGATCAGGTCTCGATCTACCGGTCGTACTCCGAGACTCTCGGCGAGGAATACGCCCGCTCCTACGTGGCGAATCCCGGATACAGCGAGCATCACACCGGTATGGCGGCGGATCTTGCGGTGGTTTTTGACGACGGGAGTTCCGTCCCCATAGATCAATATCAGAATTATAGCATAATGAGAGAGATGATCCCGTCTTACGGTTTCATCCTCCGATATCCTGAGGAAAAGGTCGCCGTGACGAAGATCGGCAACGAGCCGTGGCATTTCCGCTACGTCGGCGCGCCTCACGCGTCGGTGATCGAAAAGACCGGTCTCTGCTTTGAGGAGTACATAGAGTTCCTGAAGAACTACACCGCGGACGGATCGGCGCTGTACCTCGCGTCCGACGGGATCCTCCGGTCTCTTCCGTTCGTGGACTGCGCTCTTGTGCACGACAGCGCGCTGATCTACTACGTACCTCTGTCCGAAGGAGCGACCGTATCCGTTCCCGTTCCGAAAAACGCCGCGGAATATCAGATCTCAGGCAACAACGTCGACGGGTTCATCGTGACCGTGACGGTGGGGAGCGCGCCCGATACCGTGTCGTCAGTAGACGGCTCGGTCGCGGAGACGGCGCAGGCGTCCGTTCTGACCGGAGAAGAATAATTTAGATTTTTTTCAAAAAAGTTTTTTACCTTTTTCAGAAAACTGTCACATTTGAGGGTTATAATCTAACTCAGATCCGGCGGAGAGCATCAAGTCCGCCGGTCATAATCGCCCGGCTTCGTCGGGGAAAGGTCAGGAAAAAACGATGGAAAACGATTTTGAAAACAGATTTGCCGGATCCGACGGCGAAAACGAAGAAAACGTCGCCCCGGAGATCCCCGGAAACGAAAATCCGGATCGGGAGACGGTGATGCCGGAGGACGCGCGGAACGGTTTCGTTAACGCGCCGGAACAGCCGACGTTCGCCCGCCCCGCCGAACCTCAGCCTGAATACTTTAACAATATCGCCCGTCCCGCAAACGAGGGCGGGGCGTTCAGCTACTCTTCCGGGAACTACAGCATGACCGGAATGAACGGCGGCGGCAACGTCTCATACGCCCCCGTGGAGCAGGAAAAGCGCGGAAAGAGAAAGAAAGAGAAAAAGGAAAAGAAACACCGGGGTCACGCCGCGGGGATCGCGGTCCTGCTGATCGTCTGCATTCTCCTTTCCTGCGGAGCCGGATTCGCTGGATCGTATCTTGAGAAGCGGCTGAACGGCGGAGCGCCTTCCGAAAGACGCAACAGGGACGTCAACATCAGCGTGGTGGAAAAAGG
>CACXCL010000012.1 GCA_902766115.1 uncultured Ruminococcus sp. | reverse complement strand
GTGATGGAACAGCTCCATCGCCTCCCGGGTGGGTATCTTTGATTTCTCGAATTTCTCGTCCTCCCGGACGTAACGCTCCATGGTGGCGCGCACCTCGCCGAGCTTCCCGCTGTCCAAAGGCTCGTTACCCCTCAGCTTCACGGTGAAGAACAGTCCGTCGCCGATGGCGTACTCGAGCTTCAGCTTTTCGATCCTTTTTCCGAAGACGTGAGCCATCGCCCTCAGGAACATCATGGTCGCGCCGCGCTCATAGGTGCGGTGGCCGTCGCTGTCGGCTGTGGTTATAAAGCTCAGTTCCGTCGTCTCCCCCTGCCCGTGGTTGAACCGGTTCTCCTCCGGGACGGTCTTGTTCAGCTCAACAAGATCCTGTCCCACCTTGGCGAGGATGATCGGGGCGGGGTAATCGCCCGCGACTTTTTTCGCCAGAGAGAGATACGTCGATCCGGGCTCCGCCTCGAGAAACGTGTCCTTGTATCTGTATTTCATAAGAGCCTCCTTCCCGACGCTCGGGTCATATGCTCCTTACTTCTCCGAATTCCAGTATATCCGCGATCCTGACGCAGGCGAACCCGTCGCCGTAGGGGTTGCTGGCGCGGCTCATCTTCCCGTACTCCTCCGGGTCTTCAAGCAGAGTTTTGAAGTTGTCGTAGATGACCCCCTCGTCGGTGCCGACAAGCTTCAGCGTGCCCGCGGCGATGCCCTCCGGTCTCTCGGTGGTGTCGCGCATGACAAGGACCGGCTTGCCGAGAGAGGGCGCCTCCTCCTGGATCCCGCCGCTGTCGGTGAGGACCATGTAGCTGCGCGCCAGAAAGTTGTGAAAGTCCAGCACCTCAAGGGGCTCGATTATCCTTATCCTGTCGCATCCCCCGAGCTCCTCCTCCGCGGCGCGGCGCACCACGGGATTCATGTGGATCGGGTACACGGCGCAGACGTCGGGATGCTCCTCGACGATACGCCTGATGGCGCGGAACATGTGATGCATGGGCTCGCCGAGATTTTCCCTCCTGTGGGCGGTGATAAGGATAAGACGCGATCCCGCCGCCCTTTCAAGCTCCGGATGAGTGTAGCCGTCTCTCACCGTGGTCTTCAGCGCGTCGATGGCGGTGTTCCCCGTGACGTAGACGGTGGACGCGTCCTTGCCCTCCCGGAGCAGGTTGGCCTTTGCGGTCTCCGTGGGGGCGAAGTTGTATTTCGAGATGATCCCCACAGCCTGGCGGTTGAACTCCTCCGGGTATGGGGAATAGATGTTGTAGGTCCTGAGCCCCGCTTCCACGTGTCCCACCGGGATCTGCAGATAGAAGCACGCCAGAGCCGTGACGAAGGTGGTGGAGGTGTCCCCGTGGACCAGGACCACGTCGGGCTTCACTTCCTCCAGCACCGCCTTTATCCTCTCAAGGATGTTGACGGTCACGTCGAACAGGGTCTGCCCCGTCTTCATGATGGACAGGTCGTAGTCCGGCGTGACTCCGAAGGCGCAGAGCACCTGATCCAGCATTTCCCGGTGCTGTCCCGTGACGCATACCACTGTCTCGATGGAATCCCTTTTTTTAAGTTCAAGGACCAGCGGGCACATTTTGATCGCCTCAGGTCTCGTCCCGAACACGAGCATCACTTTTTTCATGCCGTCCTCCTTTTATTCAAGCTCAAACGCGCCTGTGTAGAGCTGATAGTATCTTCCCTTTTCCGCAATAAGAGAGTCGTGGCTGCCCCGCTCGATGATCCTGCCCAGGTCAAGCACCATGATGACGTCGGAGTTCTGTACAGTGGACAGTCTGTGGGCGATGACGAACACCGTCCGCCCCTTCATCAGGGCGTCCATGCCGCGCTGGACGATGGCCTCCGTCCTGGTGTCGATGGACGAAGTCGCCTCGTCCAGGATCATCACCGGCGGATCCTCCACCGCCGCCCGGGCGATGGACAGAAGCTGCCGCTGTCCCTGGGACAGTCCCGAACCGTCGCCGGACAGCACGGTATTGTACCCGTCCGGGAGCATGCGGATGAATCCGTCGGCGCCCGCCAGCTTCGCCGCGGCGATACACTCCTCGTCCGTGGCGTCCAGCTTGCCGTAGCGGATGTTGTCCATGACGGTACCGGTGAACAGGTTCACGTCCTGAAGAACGATGCCCAGAGAATGTCTCAGATCGGCTTTCTTTATCTTGTTGATATTGATCCCGTCGTATCTTATCTTTCCGTCGGCGATATCGTAAAATCTGTTGATGAGGTTGGTGATGGTGGTCTTCCCCGCGCCGGTGGCGCCGACGAAAGCCACCTTCTGTCCGGGCTCCGCGTACATGGTTATGTTGTGGAGAACGATCTTTTCCTCGTTGTAGCCGAAGTCCACGTCGAAAAACTCCACCTTTCCCGCCAGCGGAGTGTAGGTCACGGTACCGTCCCCGTGAGGATGGCGCCAAGCCCACTTCCCGGTCCGCTCCGGAGTCTCGGTGACGTTACCGTCTCCGTCCACCCGGCAGTTGACCAGCGTGACGTATCCCCCGTCCTCCTCCGGCTTCTCGTCCATGAGCTCGAAGACACGCTCCGCTCCGGCGAGAGCCATGATAAAGGCGTTTATCTGGTTCGATACCTGGTTTATCGGGTTGGTAAATCCTTTGGACAGCTGCAGGAACGACGCGACCGTCCCCAGGGACAGGGATAATATCCCGGGAAGATGCGCCACGGCGATAGCGCCGCCCGCCACGGCAAGCACAACGTACTGAAGGTGTCCCAGATTGCCCATGATGGGCATCAGAATGTTGGCGTATTTGTTCGCCGCGGTAGCGTCCCGGCAAAGTCTGTCGTTTTTCTCTTTGAAGTCGCGTCTCGCCTCATCCTCGTGGCAGAACACCTTGACGACCTTCTGACCGGTGATCATCTCCTCCACGAAGCCGTTGACCTCGCCGAGGGACCTCTGCTGACCGATGAAGTGGCGTCCCGATTTGGAGGCGATCTTTCGCGACACGACCATGACGACCGTCACGGTGGTGACGATTATCAGCGTAAGAGGGATACTGGTGACCAGCATCGCCACGAAAGCCGCGATGATCGACACGAGAGACGAAAAGGTCTGGGGTATGGTCTGGGAGATGAGCTGTCTCATAGTGTCGGCGTCGTTGGTGTAGTGGCTCATCACGTCGCCGAAGGTGTTGGTGTCGAAATACTTTACGGGAAGCGTCTGCATATGCGAGAACATCTCGTCCCGGATCTTTTTCAGCACGCCCTGCGCCACGCGGACCATGATCCTGTTGTAGAGGAAAATGGCGACGATCCCGGCGATATAGAGACCCGCCAGCGTCAGCACCGCGCGGAGCATGGGGAAGAAATCGGGGTTCGGTACCCCTATCAGGGGCATAACGTAATCGTCTATGAGCAGGCGCAGGAACAGTCCTCCCGCAACGCCGCAGATGGCGTTTATGACGATACAAACGGCGACGGCGACAAGGGACAGCTTATACCTGAACATGTATTTCAGTATCCGTCCGAAGGTTTCCTTGCGGAAACGCATCCTCTTGCCGTCCTTGTCCATCGGAGCGAATTTGCCTTTTCCGTTATTCATCGTCATCACCCCCGTTCTGCTGAGACTCGCAGACCTCGCGATAGATCTCGTTCGACTTCATCAGCTCGTCGTGAGTGCCGATGCCGTCGATCTTGCCGTCGTCCATGACGACGATCATGTCCGCCTCCTTCACGGAGGCGATCCTCTGGGCGATGATGATCTTCGTGACGTCGGGAATGTCAAGAGCGAAGGAGGCGCGGATCTTCGCGTCCGTCGCGGTATCCACCGCCGAGGTCGAATCATCGAGGATCAGCACCTTCGGGTGCTTGAGCAGCGCACGGGCGATGCACAGCCTCTGCTTCTGTCCGCCGGACACGTTGGCTCCGCCCTGCTCGATCATCCTGTCGTATCCGTCGGGATGAGCCATGATAAAATCATGAGCCTGGGCAAGCCTGCATGCGTGCTCAAGCTGCTCGTCCGTCGCATTCTCGTCGCCCCATCTCAGATTGTCGCGCACGGTGCCGGAGAAGAGCACGTTCTTCTGCAGCACCATCGCCACCGCGTCGCGGAGAACGTCCAGATCGTAACGTCTCACGTCCTCGCCGCCCACGCGGACCGAGCCCTCGCTCACGTCGTAAAGGCGGGGGATCAGCTGGACCAGCGTGCTCTTCGACGAGCCGGTGCCGCCGATGATCCCCACCGTGGCTCCGCTCGGTATATGAAGGTCAACCGAATCGAGGCACATCTTTTCCGCCTTGTCGGAGTATGAGAAGGAAACGTGATCGAAGTCGATCGCACCGTCCGCCACCTCCTTCAGCGCGTCCTCGGGGCTGACGATGTCGGGCTTCTCGTCGAGGATCTCCACGATCCTCTCCGCAGACGCCCGGGATATGACGATCATGACGAAGATCATGGAGACCATCATGAGACTCATAAGGATCTGCATGGAGTAGGTTATCATGGACGTGAGCTGCCCGGCGGTGAAACCGTTTGCCGGATCGTTTCCGGATGCGATGATCATCTTCGCGCCGAACCATGAGATCATGATGATGCAGAAGTGCGCGCAGAACTGCATCAGCGGCGCGTTGAATGCGATGAGCCGCTCCGCCTTCGTGAAATCGCGGTAGATCTCGTCGGATACGGAGTTGAATTTCTCCACCTCGTGGTCCTCCCGGACGAAGGACTTGACCACGCGGATGCCGCGCAGATTCTCCTGAACGACCCGGTTCAGTTTGTCGTAGGTCTTGAAAACACGTTCAAATATGGGGTGCGCGCGGCTCATGATGAGCCACAGCCCCACTCCGAGAACGGGCACGATGGTAAGGTATACCCACGCGAGGCGGGGGCAGAGACGGATCGCCATGATGAGCGCGAATATCATCATGAACGGCGCCCGTACCGCCACCCTGATTATCATCTGATAGGAATTCTGTATGTTCGTCACGTCCGTGGTCAGACGCGTGACGATGGACGAAGAGGAAAACTTGTCGATATTCGAGAACGAATAGGACTGGACCGCGTCGAACATATCGGAGCGGAGATTCTTCCCGAATCCCGCCGAAGCCTGAGCGGCGTGCTTGCCGGACAGCACCCCGAAGGTGAGCGACACCGCGCAGCAGACGACCAGCAGTCCTCCGATCTTCAGTATGTATCCCATATCCCCGTCGTGGATGCCCCGGTCGATGAGCATGGCGGTGAGAAGCGGGATTATCACCTCCATCACCACCTCGAGGGACACGAATACCGGCGCTAAGATCGAACTCTTTTTATACTCTCGGACGCTCCTCAACAGTTTTTTAATCATCCGGTGACCTCCAATAATATGTTTCCTAATAATTATACATTATCGGGGCCGCCTTTTCAACAGTTTTTCGATTATTCTCCCGAGACGGTGAGACTGTCTCCGTCCCAGTGTTCGAGGAACACCTCCATGGCGCGGACTGTGTCGCGGAACAGGCAGTGCTCCGCGGTCTCAGCCTCCTTCTCCACGTCACGGTCTCCTCTGAGCGCGGTGAGAAAACGGATCAGAACGTCCCGCCGCCACACAAGGTACTCCCCCAGCTGCCGCCCCTCTCCCGTGAGGGTGATGTACCCGTACCTGCGGAAGTTGACCAGTCCCCGGGCGCTCATGGAAGACGCCATGCGCGACGCTGAGGACGGGGACACTCCGAGATCGTCCGACAGTTCCTTGATCCTCACCGGCTCTCTCCCCTCTCCGGAAAGAACGTAGATCCTCATGAGGTAGTCCTCCCCCGCCGGGGTCATCCTGCCGCCTTCCCTGCTCCTGCCGTTGCCGCCCGCAATTTTCATATCATTCTCCCTTCTCCGCCCGACGGCGGTATAACTTTGTTTCATCCCCATCATATTTCGCCCCTGTGAATAATATGACAACGGAAAGGCTGAGAAAAAAAGCCGTATTAGTTACTTTTACACTTTACAAAGTTAAAACGATACAGTATAATAGAGCGTGGAAAATCCGAACACCGGAGGAGAGAATGGGATGAACAAAAAAAGCGCGCACAAGGACTATCTTTTCAAGGCGATCCTGTCGCTCAAAAATCTCGATGAGTGCTATGCTTTCTTTGAGGACCTCTGTACGGTCAAAGAACTGGACGAAATGGCGAAAAGGATCCGTGTGGCGAAGCTGCTGACCGAAAACAAGGTCTACAGCGAGATCCTGGAGGAGCCCGGCAACCTCACCGCCAGCACCGCCACCATAAGCCGGGTAAACCGGTGCATAAAGTACGGTGGAGGCGGGTACAAAACGATACTTGAACGTCTCGACAGAGCGGGAGTTGCCCTGCCGGACGCGGGTCAGGAATGATCCGGCAGTTCAGAGGGGGCGAGTCATTTTGGCTGTTTCATGCTACGATGCTCTGTCGCGGGTCTACGACAGGCTGAACGGCAACGCGGATTACGGCGGTCTCGCCGACTTCATCGAAACGTGTTTTGAGGAGTACGGCTCCGCCGGGACGCGGCGCGTGCTTGATCTCGGCTGCGGCACGGGACCCTTGACGGCGGAGCTCGCCATGCTCGGATACGACGTGACGGGTATCGATATCTCAGACGGGATGCTCGCCGCCGCCGGGGAGAGAGCGAGGGCGCTCGGACTCGGGAACGTTTCCTTCGAGAAAGCCGATATGCGCCGTTTCAGGGCGGCGAAAAAGTTCGACGCGGCGGTCTGCACCATGGACGGGATAAACCATCTTCTCAGCGTCGCCGACGTGACGGAGTGCTTCCGCGCCGTCAGGAGCGCGCTCCGGACGGGAGGGCTGTTCCTGTTCGACGTCAACACTCCGTTCAGGTTCCGCGAGGTTTACGGCGACAACACCTTCACCATTGAAGAGGACGACGCCGTGTGCGTGTGGCGGAACAGGACGGACCGGAAACGGTGCGTCACCGTCTTCTCCGTGTCGGTATTCGAAAAAACGGACGGCGGTCTGTGGACACGGCGTGACGGCGTAACGAGGGAACGCGGCTATTCCCTCGGCACGCTGAAACGGGCGCTGACGGAGGCGTCTCTCCTGCCGCTGGCGGTCTTCGGAGACTTCGATCTTACCGCGCCTCCGGAGGATGCGGAACGCTGGTATCTGCCGGCTCGAGCGGTCTGACGCTTTACAAAGCGGGATCTTTGTGATAAAATAACTTTCTGTAATACCTACGGGAGAGAAGAAAAATGTTCAAGATAATCGAAAAAAAAGAGCTTAATCCCACCGTCACCTTTATGAAGGTCTCGGCGCCGCGGGTCGCCGCAAAGGCGCAGGCGGGGCAGTTCGTCATCCTGAGAGTTGACGAGAACGGCGAGCGGATCCCCCTGACCGTGGCGGGATACGACCGCGACCGTGGTACGGTGGACATCATATTCCAGATCGTCGGCGCGACGACGGAAAAGCTGAACGCACTCGCCGAGGGCGACAATATCCACGATTTTGTGGGTCCTCTCGGCAGACCCACGGAGATCGAAGGACTCAGCAAAGTCGCCGTTGTCGGCGGCGGCGTCGGGTGCGCCATCGCCCTGCCCGTGGCGAGGGCTCTGAAGGACGCGGGATGCGAGGTCCACTCGGTGGTAGGCTTCAGAAACCGGGATCTGGTGATCCTTGAGGAAGAATTCCGCGACGTCAGCGCAAAAATGAAGATCATGACAGACGACGGAAGCTATGGAGAGAAGGGACTCGTCACCGACGCCCTGCGCTCGCTGATCGAGAGCGGAGAGCAGTACGACCGGGTCATCGCCATCGGACCCCTCGTCATGATGAAATTCGTATGCAGGCTGACGGAGGAGTTCGGCATTCCCACCGTGGTCAGCATGAATCCTATCATGATCGACGGCACGGGAATGTGCGGCGGCTGCCGCCTCACCGTGGACGGAAAGATGAAGTTCGCCTGCGTGGACGGCCCGGACTTTGACGGACACAAGGTGGACTTTGACGAGGCGATGAAACGCTCGTCCGTTTACAAAGATTTCGAAAAACACGCCAGGGAGGAGACCTGCCGGCTGCTGAAGGGAGGAAATGCAAATGCCTAACATGAGAAACACAAAAAATGAGATGCCCTCTCAGGCGCCGGACGTGAGAAACAAGAATTTCGACGAGGTGGCTCTCGGCTACACCGAGACGATGGCGCTTGACGAGGCGGCGCGGTGCCTTAACTGCAAAAACAGCCCCTGCGTCACCGGCTGTCCCGTGAACATCAACATCCCGGCGTTCATAAAAAAGACCGCGGAGGGAGATTACGAGGGCGCCTACGGCGTGATCGCCGAGTCCAGCTCCCTTCCCGCCGTTTGCGGCAGAGTCTGCCCTCAGGAGACACAGTGTGAGTCAAAATGCGTCCGCGGGATCAAGGGCGAGCCGGTGGGCATCGGCCGTCTCGAGCGTTTCGTGGCGGACCGTCACAGGAAAAACGGCTCCGTCGCCGCCGAAAGGCCCACTCCGAACGGGCACAAGGTCGCCGTGGTGGGCTCGGGTCCCGCGGGGCTGACCTGCGCCGGCGCGCTCGGCAAGCTCGGCTACGACGTGACGGTGTTCGAGGCGCTCCACACTCCGGGAGGAGTGCTGGTGTACGGCATTCCCGAGTTCCGCCTCCCGAAGGCCATCGTCGCCGAGGAGATCGACCAGATGAAAGAACTGGGCGTCGTGTTTGAGACCAACACGGTCGTCGGGCGGACCTTGTCCGTGGACGATCTGTTTGACGACGGGTACGAGGCGGTGTTCATCGGCACCGGAGCGGGGCTTCCCCGGTTCATGGGCATTCCCGGAGAAAACCTGAACGGAGTGTTCTCCGCCAACGAATTTCTGACGCGCATCAACCTGATGAAGGCTTACAAGGGCGACGGAGACACCCCCGTCATGCACCCCCGCCGCGTGGCGGTGGTGGGCGGCGGAAACGTCGCCATGGACGCGGCGCGCTGCGCGAAGCGGCTCGGCGCGGAAGAGGTCTATATCGTTTACAGGAGATCCGAGAACGAGCTCCCCGCAAGAGCCGAGGAAGTGGAGCACGCGAAGGAGGAGGGCATCATCTTCCGTCTGCTCTCCAATCCGGTGGAGATCCTTGAATCGGAAAATATGTTCGTAGGCGGCATAAAGTGCGTCAGAATGGAGCTGGGCGAGCCCGACGCGTCGGGCAGACGCCGCCCTGTGGCCGTCGAAGGATCCGAGTTCGTCATCGACGTGGACGCGGTCATAATGGCCATCGGCACGTCCCCGAACCCGCTGATCAAGTCCACCACGGAGGGACTCGACACGGAAAGGTGGGGCGGGATCATAACGAACGATGAGGGGCTGACCACCCGCACCGCGGTGTGGGCGGGAGGAGACGCCGTCACCGGCGCCGCCACCGTTATCCTCGCCATGGGCGCGGGGAAGACCGCCGCGGAGTCCATCGACAGGTATATCAAAGAACGCGGTTGACAGCATCTGTCTGTCCGCGTGGAACGGAGTATTCGTGAAACCGGTGAAGATAATCGTGATCGTCCTGGTGATCCTCGCCGCGGCGTCCGTGGCAGTGTTCAGCAGACGGGACAACAGCGATACGGTCAGCGGGACCTGGAAGTGGGAAGACGGAGACGAGTTCTGGTCGTTTTCCGGCAACGGAAGCTTCATAAGAACGTGGTCCGACTCCTTCGGGGATCACACCGTGACCGGTCATTACAGGATCGAGAACGGCGCGGACCTGTTTCTCACCGGAGAGGACGAGAACGGCGTCCCGTTCTCGGCGAACTATTACTTCTATTTCTACAAAAATGTGGAAATGAAGCTCTCGTCACGGTGGTACAAAAGAATAAAATAAAAGCGGTCCCGCGCACGGCGTGCGCGGGACCTTCCCGTTCCTGAAAAAAAGAGTTTTCGGCGCGTGCCGAAAACTCTTTTTCTTTATCTCTTTTCGATCTTGAACATCACCATGGCGCCGGGGAGGATGACCGCTTCGATGTCGTCGTCGCCTTCCTTGTACTCGCTTTCGGCGATATCCTTTCCGTTGTCTCTTGCGCAGAGAACGCGGCATTTTGAGGCGTCGTACCTGATCTTAACGGATCCGTACCATTCCGTGTTCATATGGAACAGACACATGTACTCCGATCCGTCGGTGTCCTGAAGGAACGTGACCATGGTCTCGTCGTCCGCGGTGAGGGACTTGATCATTTCATGGGTACCCGGACGGAATTCCGGATATACGCCGCGGTCGCTCTTCAGCATATATGTACCGAGGCGCTTCGCGCGCATGAACATCTCGCCGTAGTGTCTGTTGAACCGCCTCTGGGCGCGCATCATGGCGTAGTAGGTCTCCGTCTTGTTGCCGAACTCGTCCACGGGCGAGAACATAAGCTCGTTGGCCTCTTCCCTGTCGTAGAAGCGGAACCACTGGATCCCTTTGACGCCCATCATCGCGGCGGCGTGGATCTGCCACATGAGCCGCTCCTCGTTCTGCTTGCGGAAAACGTGATGCGCGGAGGACAGCAGGCATTCCCAACACTCGCATCCCGCGGCTTCCGCCGCCTCCACCATCCTCTTGGTCCCGTCGAGGAACATGGTCTTGCCGCCGCCGTCGTTGATGGTCTGGCTGTAGTCGTCGAAGCAGAACTCGCGGCATCCGCTTTCGTCCGCCACGTACCTGAACCAGCCCGCCGGGTCGCGTCCGCCCAGCTGCTCGGGGTCGAAATCGATGGTGGATCCGCGGTAGTTGATGAACGGGGTCAGGTGCGGCGCCACTTTTTTGTTCACGACGACGCACTCCTTGGTCGCCTCCATGTGCTCGGGAAGGCGGGGTTCGTCGCCCACGCAGAATCCGTAGAGTCCCGGGTGATCCCCGATGACGTCAACAATCCTGCGAAGCTGCCTTTCGTATTCCGCCGCTCCCATGGAGTGCATGCCCCGGTATCCGAACTCGCCGTAATTGGCGATAAGTTTGATTCCTCTGTCGGCTGCTCTGTCGAGGAACGGGATAAGGATCCCCGGATCCTGACTGATCGAGGTCGCCGGCGCCATGGGCGCGGTCATGCCGCAGTCCGCCCAGACGTCCACCTCGTCGGGTGTAAAGTCTTCGATGGGATTGTACGTCCACATGGTAAAGGGAAATTTTCTGCCCATATCATCGTCCTCCTGCTTTTTAGGATTATTTGCGTACGATCTTCAGCAGTTCGATGGAAGCGGGGAGGATCATGAGCTGTTCCTCGTCCTCCGCCTCGTGACCGATGGGCGAGAGATTCTTGCCGTTCTCTCTCACGTAGCAGAGTTCGCACTTCTCGCTGTCGTAATCCAGCTCCACGACGCCGTACCACTCGGTGACGGTGTGGAACAGGCAGAGGTATTCGTCGCCTTTCTCATCTTCGAAGAAGGATACGATGGTCTCGTCGTTGGTCTTGATATCCTTGATGAGATCGTGCTCTCCCGGACGGAACTCCGGGAATATGCCCTTGTCGCTCTTCACGGCGTAGACCTTCTTCAGGTTCAGCTTCGGGAACACCTCGCCGAAGTGGTAGCTGAATCTGCGCTGGGAGCGCATGAGGCCGTAGTAAAGCTCGGTCTTGTTGCCGAACTCGTCGATGGGAGAGTCCTTGTAGGTGTAAACGCCCAGCTTGTCGTAGAAACGGAACCACAGGACGCCCCGGAGTCCCAGCGCCGCGCTGGCGTTGATCTGCCAGAGAGCGTCCACCTCTCTCTGCTTGTGGTACACGTGGTGGGCGGAGGACAGAAGGCATCCCCATGCGTCGCATCCGGCGTAGGACGCGGCCTTGGCGACATTGTAAGCCGACTTCATGAACGAACCCTTGGAGCGCTCGTTGATCGCCGGGCCGTAATCGTCGTAGCACAGCTCGGTGGTGCCGGTCTCGTCGGCGACGTACTTGAACCAGCCCTTGAGATCCCGTCCCCCGAGCGCCTCGCCCTCAGCGCAGATGGCGCCGCCCATGTAGTTGAGGTAGGGGGTCAGGTGGGGAGCGACCTTCTTGTTGATCTCGATGCACTTCTTGCTGGCTTCCATATTCTGCAGGGTCGAGGGTTCGTCCCCGACGCAGAGACCGTGGAGTGCGGGATGATCGCCGATGGCGTCGATCACCTTACGGATCCGCGCCTCGTACTCCTCCTCGCCGATCTTGAGGAGAGTGCCGTAGTCGATGCCGTACACGTTGGCGATGAGCTGTATACCGCGCTCCTGCGCTCTGTCAAGGAAGGGGATGTATGCCGCCGCGTTTTCGGGGGACACCCCGGGTCCCATGGGGATGTTCAGACCGCAGTCCGCCCATACGTCCACCTCGTCGGGTGTGAACTCCTTAATGTCGTTGTAGGTCCACATTGAAAATACGAATTTGTCTGCCATGTTCTCTTTCCTCTCTTTATGTCGTTTATGTTTTTATTTTCTGACTATTTTGTAC
>CACXCL010000011.1 GCA_902766115.1 uncultured Ruminococcus sp. | reverse complement strand
GTAACGCGCGGACGCGTCTCACCTACCTCCCTTTCGGGGATCGGATCGCCCTCACGGGTCCATTCGCGGGGGTCGCGCTGCCGGATTCACACTGCCGCCGGCTCTCTTGGAGCGTTTACGTCCCGTTACTATTCCCGTTCATCGGTTTATGGCATGATTATAATACCCCTTTTCGGGTTTGTCAATAGGTTTTTTTCATTTTTTCCGGATTTTTTTGCATAAAAATTCTATGGCGTCGGCGTAGCCCCCTATCCCGCGTCCGGATATGGTCGCAAGGCACACGTCCCGAACGAAAGATATCCGCCGGAACTCTTCCCTGCCGTCGACGTCGGATATATGCACCTCAACAGCCGGGATCCCCACGGCGGCAAGGGCGTCGCGGATCGCAACACTTGTGTGGGTGTATCCGCCGGGGTTGATCACTATCCCGTCGAATCTGCCGTAAGCCTCCTGTATCTTGTCAACGATGGCGCCCTCGTGATTGGACTGGAATTCCTCGGTCACGGCTCCGCATTTTTCGCCTGTTTCGGTTATGAGGCGAAGGAGATCGGAATACGTCCGCCTTCCGTAGATCTCCGGTTCCCTCAAGCCGAGCAGATTGATATTCGGACCGTTGATAACGAGTATTTTCATTTTTTCACGTACCTTTCAAAGAGTGATATTATCTCCTCCGCCGCGTCAAGCGGCGTTTTTTCGTTTTTGACCGTATGATCCGAGAAACCGTCGTACAGAGGCGCTCTGATCTCAAGCATTTTCCCGAGATCGGCGTCAAGTGACAGCGGTCTTCCCTGCCGCGAAAGCTTCGCTGTGTCTCTGTCAAGACGGATCACAATCCCGTTCTGCCGCAGAGGATCGCGGTTTTCCGGAACCGTGACGCACCCGCCGCCGGTGGATATAACGAGACCCGTCCCGCGTCCGAGATCGCGGATCACGTCGCGCTCAATGTTCCGGAAATACTCCTCCCCGTCCCGCCGGAAAATTTCGGGGATCGACCTTCCGTCACATCTGACGATCTCGCGGTCCGTATCGACAAAGCGCTTGCCCGTCATCTCCGCAACAAGCTTTCCCACTGTGGTTTTACCCGTCCCCGGCATTCCGATGATGACGATATTCGCTGTCTGCCGGCGGACTTCAGCGCATATCTCCTCAATCACGCCGTCATCCCGTTCCGTTCCGAGGAACAGATCAGAGCTTTTCTTCGCCTGAGCCACAAGCATCGTCAGACCGTCGGAAAACGGTATCCCCAGCCGCTCCGCGTCGAGGAGAAGTTTCGTCTTCAGAGGGTTGAAGATAAGGTCGTATACGAATTCACAATCGGGAAAATCTTTCAGATCCACCGCCGAGGTCCCGCAGTCGGGAAACATCCCCAGCGGGGTGGCGTTGACAATGATCGCCGCGTCGCCGTGACGGGAAATGTTCCGGTAATTGTCCTCCCCCGAGCGGGAGATCACTTTTATCTCACCCGCGCCGAGCATATCAAGCGCGGCGACCACCGCTTTCGACGCTCCTCCGCTCCCGAGAACGAGGCATTTTTTCCGACGGACGTCCGCTCCGCGCTTTTCGAGAGAATAAATAAACCCGAAGCAGTCCGTATTGTAACCGTACAGTTTATCCCGTCGTCTGACGACGGTATTTACCGCGCCGATGCGCTTCGCCTCCGGGGAGAGCATATCGCTCGCCCGGAATGCGTCGATCTTATACGGGATCGTCACGTTGATCCCGGTGAAATCGCCGTTTTTGAGGAAAGAGACCGCCTCGCCGCGGTCCCTCTCGAAAAGATCGTACGGGACGGTCCCCAGCATGGAGTGGATCAGGGGCGAGAGGCTGTGGGACAGTTTTTCGCCCAACAGGCCGTACTTTCCCATTACTGGACCTCCGAATAGCTCCCGAGATAGCGGAATTCCTCGCAGATCCCGTCCATGTCGCACATGAGCCTGACGAACTCTTCGGAATAGACTGACGTCTCAAGGTCGAAGTAGAACGTGAACTCGAAATCCCGTCCGGGGATCGGGCGGCTCTCAAGTTTGATCAGATTGATCCCCAGCGCGTAGAACCGCGCAAGCGCCTTGTAGAGCGCTCCCGGACGGTGAGGAAGGACCATCATGAGGCTGGTCTTGTCCGCCCCGGGATAGATCTCCAGATCCTTTGAAATGCAGATAAAACGCGTGTGGTTGTTCGCGCTGTCCTCCACAGACCGTCTGAGACAGTCGAGGCCGTACAGCTCCGCGCAGCCGAAGGACGCCAGCGCCGCCACGTCCCGTCTGTCGCTTTTGGCGACTCTCTCGGCGGCGACGGCGGTATTCTCGCAGCAGGTGACCCTGACAGAGTCCCCGAGATCGGCGAGAAAACCGGCGCACTGATTTATCGCCTGCTCGTGGGAGAATATTTCTTTGACCTCGGAGAGCTCAGTGCCCCGCTTTGCGAGCAGACTGTGTTCGATCCTGATCCGCGTGCTTCTGACGATGTAAAACTGCTTTTTCACCATAAGGTCGTAGACTTTTTTCACGGATCCCGCGGTGCTGTTTTCCAGCGGGATGACTCCGTATTTGCAGAAGCCGTTCTCCACGGCGGAAAAAACGGAATCAAAGGTGTTCATGTAGAGGATCTTCGGCGCCTTGAAAATTTTCTCGCAGGCGATCTGTGAAAACGCGCCCTCCACGCCCTGACAGGCGACGGACGGATCTTCCGGGAAGAGGCGGGGCGTGTTGTCGATGGAATTGCGGATATCCGCGTACAGTTCTGTCTCTCCGCTTGTGAGGGCGCTCTGGTACGATCTGCTGAGCTCGAACAGGAGAGAGTACAGCACAGTCATATACCGCCTGATCCCGCCGTCAGTCTTCTCAGCAAGCTCGGAGAGTTTTTCCCGTTCCCGACGCGCGTCGAGGATCGGGAGACCGTTTTCTTTTTTATATTCAGCGATATCTTTCACGACCTTCATCCTCTCTTCCAGAAGGTCCTTGATATCATTATCGATGCGGTCGATCTCTTCCCTGTATCTTTCGATTCCCATTTTTATTATCCTTTCATTCTGTTTTGAGTTGATGGCAATCCGCGAGCATCGCGTCGAGAATCGCGATGGCGCAGGCGGCTTCCACCGCCGGAACGGCGCGAAGGACGATACACGGATCGTGTCTGCCTTTGACGGTCAGTTTCTCCGGCGTCATGCGGCTGAGACTTACGCTGTCCTGCTCGATCCCGATGGACGGAGTGGGCTTTATCGCCACGCGAAACACCACCGGCATGCCGGAGGTTATCCCCCCGAGGATACCGCCGTGATCGTTTTTTGTCGTGATTATTTTCCCCTCTTTTACGGTGAATGGGTCGTTATGCTCGCTGCCTCTCATCCGTGCGGCGGCGAAACCCGCGCCGAACTCGATGCCCCGGACCGCGGGAATGCCGAAGACGACCCTTGATATCCTGTTCTCAATCCCGTCGAACATGGGATCGCCTATCCCGGCGGGGACGCCCGAGGCTGTGCACTCGACGATCCCGCCCACGGAATCGCGGAGCTTCCGGGCTTCTGCGATCCTTTTTTTCATTTCAGCGAGCGATCCGCAGACTCCGCCGATCTCCGCGGCGCGCGCCGTGACGGAAACGGAATTCTTTTCGAGAAGCTGCTTTGCAAGGCAGCCGGCGATACAGAGCGGCGCGGTGAGCCGTCCGGAGAAATGGCCTCCTCCCGGCGCGATCCTGCCGTATTTTACGTATGAGGTATAGTCCGCATGAGACGGTCGCGGAACGTCGGCGACGTTATCATAATCGCCGGACATGACGTTTTTGTTTCGTATCACCGCCTTGATCGTCGTCCCTGCGGTCACGCCGTTTTCTATACCGGAAAGAAACTCCGGCTCGTCATCCTCGCGGCGCGGGGTGGAGTACGGGTCCCTGCCGGGAGCGCGCCGCTCGAGGAATTTCTTCAGTTCCGCCTCATCTACGTGAAGCCCCGCAGGAAATCCGTCGATCGTCACACCTATTTCCGAACCGTGGGACTCGCCGAACAGCGTTATGCGGAGGACCTCTCCGACTGTGCTTTCCATTTCACGACCCCTCGCTTTCCGAAAAGATTTCATATTTGCCTCCGAGACGACGGAAATCGTCCCAGAACGACGGATACGATTTCGACACGGCGTCCGCGCCGCTGATGATAACCGTCCCGCCGCACGCCGCGGATGCGATCGCGGCGGCCATTACGATACGGTGATCTCCTCTTCCGTCCGCCTTGCCTCCGCTCAACTCCGGAACGCCCCGGATGAGAAGTCCGTCGTCCCTCACGGTGACAGACGCCCCGAGACCGGTCAAAGCGTCCGATATCGCACTGAGACGGTCGCTTTCCTTGAGCCTGAGACGCGACGCGCCGGCTATCACCGTCTCTCCGTCTGCGAGAGCGGCGACCGACGCCATCGCCGGAACAAGGTCGGGCACGTCCTCGGCGTCAATCTCCGTCCGCCGGAGAGCGTTTTTGCGTACTTTGACGGAATTGTCATTTATTTCGACCGTCGCCCCGATCCGGCGGAGGATATCGACGATATATCTGTCTCTTTGCCGGGAATTCCGGTCAAGACCGGTACAGACGATCCCTCCCCCGCCGATCGCCCCGGCTGCGAGCCAGAACGCGGCGGAAGACCAGTCTCCCTCGCACAGGACCTCGCCCGGAGATTTGACCTTTCCGTTCACGCTGACGGTGCGATCTCCGCGCTGGATCCCAAGTCCGAACCTTGTCCCCTCTGCGACCGTCATATCCGTATATCCGGCGGAGCCTTCACAGCCGAGAAGGTCGATCCGCCCTCCGCCAAGAAGCGGCAGAGCGAAGATCAGTCCGCTGACGAACTGGGACGATACGTCTGCGCGAACGGAGAACCCGTTCCCTGTGAGTTTTCCCCTCACGGAGAGTATCCCTCTCTCCGGGCGCGAGACGGTACAGCCGTTCATGCCGAGCAGTTCGGTCATCGGTCCCATCGGTCTGTCCGGAAGCCTGCCCTTCATGATGAAATCCGCTTTTGTTCCGAGCGCCGCCGCCACGGGAAGCAGGAATCTCAATGTCGAGCCGCTCTCCCCGCAACGAAGTTCAGCCATATCGGGAGGGGATTGGATTGGCTTTACGGAAAAGATCCCGCCCGCATATCCGATCTCCGCGCCGAGAGCGCGCAGGCAGTCCGCGGTGGCGATAACGTCGTCTGACAAAGGAACGTCGCGTCTTCCCGTGTCGACCGTCGTCACTTTATCGGAAAGAGCCGCAAAAATAAGCTGACGGTGAAGAACCGATTTGGACGGAATCGCTCTCACTGTCCCCTCAAGGGGACGGGGGAAGATCCTGAAGGTCACGCGGCTCACTCCTGTTACAATATATTTGCCCCCAAGTTCATGGCAGCCAGCCATCGGCCGGGGACATCTCATTGCCTTAGCTGTATAATGGGAG
>CACXCL010000010.1 GCA_902766115.1 uncultured Ruminococcus sp. | reverse complement strand
CGTATTCGCTCTTTCCGCAAATCTTCGTACTATTTACATTTTTCAGGATTTGTGGTATAATCTAAAACAGTTTTCCGGGATATTTGATCATTATCCCGGGCACGGGAAATTGAAGAACAATGTAAAGAAAGGAAAGCGTCCGCCGTGATCCACAACGTCCTGACCTACCTCAGAGAAGCCGCAAAAAACAACGCGGACAAAACCGCCTTTTTTGATTCCGATTCGTCGCTCACATACGGCGAGCTGTGGCGGGCGGTCAGATCCGCCGGATCGGCCGTCGCGCGCCTCACCGGAGAGAGAGGACGACAGCCGATATTTGTCCTCATCGGACGGGACGTCGTATCCGTCGCCGCCTGCCTTTCCGTTGCCGCAGCGGGGTGCTTCTACGTTCCGGTGGACCCTTCTCTTCCCGAGCCGAGGCTTTGCAGCATGACCTCTCTGGTAAAGCCCGCCCTCGTTATCAGGACCGGCAATGCCGATCTGCCCTTTGACCCGGGCGTCGCCTCAGTATCCTTCGGCGATTTGCTGTCTCAGGGTGAGGACTCCGCATTGATCGACAATGCCCTGAACAGCATCCGGGACACCGATCCGCTGTATTGTATATTCACCTCCGGATCCACCGGCGTTCCTAAGGGGGTGCTCGTTTCGCACCGATCCGTAATAAACATGGTCGAGCAGTTCGTCTCGGTCCTGCCGCTGGCGGAAGACTGCGTGTTCGGCAATCAGGCGCCCTTCGACTTCGACGTGTCCGTGAAAGACGTTTACCTTTCTCTGAAGCTTGGAGGTACCGTACGGATCCTCGAGCGGCAGCTTTTCTCCATGCCGAAAAGACTCATTGAAGTATTGAACCGCGACGGAGTAAATACGCTTATATGGTCCGTTTCTGCAATGAAAATAGTTTCCGCAATGAAGACGTTCAGAACTGTTTCGCCCGAAGGCGTGAGACTTGTCATGTTCTCCGGGGAAGCGCTTCCCGCAAGGCTTCTCGGTGAATGGAAAGAAAACGTGCCGGGAGCGACATTTGTCAATCTGTACGGCCCGACGGAGATCACCTGCAACTGCACGTACTACATCGTTGACCGTACGTTTGCCGACGATGAGACCATACCGATCGGCAAAGCGTTTCCCAACATGGGCGTCTTCCTCCTTGACGGCGACCGCGAGGTTGTGTCACAGGGTGAAACCGGAGAGATCTGCGTCACCGGAGCGGGGCTCTCGCTCGGGTACTTCGGGGATTCCGGGAAGACCACCGCAGCCTTCCCGAACAATCCTCTCGAGGACAAATGGGAGGAGCGTATGTACCGGACCGGCGACTTGGGAAAACTCGATGGGGACGGAAACATCTGCTTCGTCGGCCGCGCGGACAGCCAGGTCAAATACATGGGCTTCCGCATAGAGCTCGGAGAGATAGAGACCGCGGCACAGGCCATCCCGTTCGTAGATTCAGCCTGCTGTGTATTCGACGAGGCAAAGGAGCAGCTTTGCCTGGCATATCAGTCGTCGAAGCGTGACGACCGCACCCTTGTCGGGAAAATGAAGGAAACGCTCCCCGTTCATATGATACCGCGGCGTATCATGTTTTTTGAGTCGCTTCCCGTCAACAGGACGGGCAAGCCCGATCGGGCGGCCATCAAGAGACTGTTCACCGAAGGTGAAAAATAAAACACCCCAATATGGAGGATTGAAATGGAAAAACTGAGAGAGATCCTTGCCGAAAACTGGCCGGATGTGGACTTTTCAAGCGAAAATGCGCTCATTGACGACGGTGTTCTTACTTCCCTTGACGTCGTTGCCCTTGTGAGCGAGTTGAACGACGCCTACGATATTGAAATCACGGCTGAAGATCTCCTCCCGGAGAACTTCAACTCCGTCGCCGCGATCGAAGCGTTGATAGAACGGCTGTCGGAGCAGTAAGGCATGTCTGTCAACAGCGCGGAATTCCTTTTGTTTCTGGCGGCCGGCGTAGTCTTGTACTACGCCGTTCCCAAAAAGGTCCGCTATCTTGTGCTTCTTGCCGCCAGCGTCTGCTTCTATCTGTTCTACAGCGTCAAAGCGGCGGTGTATCTTCTCGTGACGGTCGTTTTGACATACGTCTGCGGGTTGGGTCTCGGCGCCCTACGCGGCAAAGAGGAGAAGGAAGCGTACCTGATCGTCGACAAAGAAGAACGAAGGGCGCTGAAGCGCTCGTTCCGTCGTCGCCGCCGTCTCCTTCTCGGACTGGTACTGGCGCTTAACTTCGCCACTCTTGCGCTGTTCAAGTACCTCGGGAGCTGGATCGTCGGCGTGAACCGGATCTTCGGGACCTCGTTCCGGCCTTTGAAGCTGCTTCTGCCGCTCGGTATTTCCTTCTACATATTTCAGACTGCCGGCTACCTTATCGACGTATACCGCGGCAGGCAGAAATGTGAGAAGAACTTTTTGAAATATACCCTTTTTGCCATCTATTTCCCTCAGATGATACAGGGCCCCATAAATCGCTTTGGCTCCCTGGCGGACGATCTGTTCGGGGGATCGTCCTTCAATGCCGACAACATCAGGTTCGGCATACAGCTTATGCTCTGGGGAATGCTGAAAAAAGCGTTCATCGCAGATACTTTGTCCGTGGGCGTGGGCGAGATCTATACGAATTTCACGGAATATCCCGGCGCCTCCGTTCTCCTCGGCGTGGCACTGTACTGCATACAGCTTTACGCCGATTTTTCGGGCGGAACCGATCTCGTCAGAGGAGCGTCACAGCTCTTCGGGGTCAACATGGCTGAGAATTTCCGCCGACCGTACCTTTCCTCGTCTCTCGACGAATTCTGGCGGCGCTGGCACATTTCCCTCGGGGAATGGATGAAGGACTATCTTTTTTATCCCCTGGCGCTGTCCGGCCCCATGAACAGGTTGAGCAAGGCGGTGCGCCGCCGTGTGTCCCCCGAGCTCGGAAAGCTTATCGTGCCGTCCGCGGCGACGGTCGTGGTGTTTCTCGCGGTAGGCATCTGGCAGGGCCCCGGACTCAGCAACGTGGTCTACGGACTGTGGAACGGCGTCCTGATGAGTCTTGCCCTCCTGATGGAGAAGCCCTTCCGCAGGATGAAGGGAACGCTACATATCAAAGAGGATTCGCGCGGACTCAAGGTTTTCGGTGTTTTCCGGACCTGTCTGATTGTGATAATAGGCCGGTATTTCTCCCGGTCCGACAGCTTAAGACAGGCTTGCCGGATGCTTTGGAGGACCGTGCGTTACTTTGGCGACGGAGGTCTCGGCCTCAGGGTGTTTACCGGTTTCGGCATCGGAGGCGGAGCATGGTGCAGAATACTTATCGCCTGTGCGGTGCTCCTTTGTGTGAGCCTTATCCAGGAGCGAGGCGTCCGAATCAGAGAGACGCTTGCCAAGCGCCACTGGACCGTCCAGTTCATACTGCTTTTCGCAGCGCTGTTTCTTCTTGTGGTCTTCGTATATCTCAACAGGGATTACACGGCCATCGCATACGTTTACGAGAATATTTAGGAGGGTATCGTGTCAGGAAAAAAATGGATTCTGATGTTTTTGGCCACGTTGGCCCTCGTTTTGGCTCTGTACGCCGGCTTCAATATTGTCGTGGATCCGTTCGGTGTGTTCGGAGACCGTTTCCTGAATTGGTATTCCTACGACGAGACAAACAACCCCCGTGTCGCCAAGATCGCATACCTCGAAAAACACGCCGAAGAATACGATTCCTATATAATCGGTTCTTCCTCGGCGGCGTCTATCGACCCGAAGGAGCTGGACCGGTATCTTGACGCCCGGTTCTACAATCTGTTCGTCTACGGGTGCGACACTAAGGATTACCGCGATATGGCGAATTATCTTTTCGACCATTGCGAGGTGAAAAACCTTGTCCTCGACATCGGAATAAACGAGGCCACCTTGTACGATACCGGCGAGGATAAAATGACTTCGAAAATGCACGCCCGCGCAAGCGGGAAGCCCATCTTTCAGTTCTACCTGGAGTACGCATTTGCCGATACCCGGTATGCAGTGGAAAAGCTGCAGTCAAGAAAAAAAGACACGGAGCTTCCGCAGAAGTTCGACGTCTTCGACGTTGGGACGGGAACATATGACAAAAGGCTCCGAGACATCGAGAAGATCGGCGATCCGGACGTATACGAAGCTGCTCACGGAGGAGATTTTGAAGTCCCGTCGGGAGGCAGGAAGCTGAGCAGGATAAAGGAATGCGCCGAGACCGTGGCGTATATACGCGATCTTTGCGAAAGACACGGAGCGCGTCTTATCGTTATCGCTTCCCCCGTGTACATCGGGCAGTGGGAAATGTACACCGAGGAGACATTGAGAGAATACAAATCCGCAATCGCAGCCGAGACGGATTACTATGACTTCAGCCTGACGCCGATCTCATACGACAGCAGATATTTTTACGATGCCACACATTTCCGGAACGCGGTCGGTTCCATGATGCTCGCCGAGATTTTCGGAAACGACGACGTATGGAGGCCGGAAAGCTTCGGTAACCTCGTCACGAAGAAAAACTGCGGGGAATATTTAGACGGACTGTTCTCGAAGACAGCCGAAACGCCGCGCGAAAATTACACGACGGAGGTTCCGGTCCTGCTTTACCACCATTTCACGGACGAACCGTCGAGCGACATGGAGGTAACTCCCGCGACCTTTGAGTCTCACATGGCCGCTCTCGCTGAGGCGGGCTTCAACGCCGTAACGACGAAGGATATGTACGACTATGTATATCGTGGGCTGGAACTGCCCGAAAACCCCGTGCTCATCACCATAGACGACGGGTACAGAAGCAATTATGAGATCGCGTGGCCGATCCTCGAGAAAACCGGAATGAAGGCAACGATATTCGCCATAGGCGCCACCGTGGGAAATACGGAGCACTACAAAGACACCGACTTCCCCATAACTCCGCACTTCAGCTTCGATGAGGCGAGGGAAATGATCGCCTCGGGAGCCGTCGACATACAGAGCCACACATACGACATGCATCAGTGGCCGGCATATGAGACGGGCGACCGTATCCGTTCCTCTGTTCTGCCCTTTGAGGGAGAGTCGGAAAAAGATTTTGCAGCGGCCGTCACCGAGGATACCGTCAGATACGCCGAAATAAGCGAGCGGGAATTCGGCAGCCCCTTTATCGCCCTGGCTTATCCCGGCGGGAAGTATAACGATCTTGCCGAAGTAACCGTCCATGAGGCGGGCATCCCGGTAACCTTCTCCACGAAAACAAATTCGCGCAATATTCTTGTCAAGGGGCTTCCTCAGACGCTTTACGCTCTCTGCAGAGTCACCGTTCCGGACTACTTTACTCCGGAAGAGCTGATCGAAAGAATGAGTAATAAGTAAACAGAAAAATGGGAGGCTCAAACGGGAAATCCCGATAAGGAAGTGTTTCACTACGCGTAACCGTGGTGAGTAAGTGCGCACTTAACAAAAGCAGGCTGAAATCAAAATCAGTCTGCTTTTTGTATTCAGCCGGTTTAATGAAGACGCCGGCTTGAAGAAAACAGTCCGATCCGAATTCCTTCATTAGCGAAGCGTCTTCATTTTTCATTAGCCCGCCGAGCGGGCGTCTTCATTTTCGGCGCGGTAAAGTAGATTTAAAAAAACTTCCTTATCAAACCGCGTCGAATGAGCCGCCCATTTTTTATCT
>CACXCL010000009.1 GCA_902766115.1 uncultured Ruminococcus sp. | reverse complement strand
GCCCCGTCGGGGTACTCGTACCCCTCCACCTTGGAGCCGGTGTCGGTCATCCTGTCGCAGTACTGCTTTATTTCTATGCCGTCCGTGCTGACGAAGTCGGACAGCCATTTCATTGATAAGATCATGTGACTATATCTCCTTTCCGCCGTCTCAGAACTGAGACAGGAATCTCACGTCGTTCTCGTACAGCAGGCGCATGTCGTCGATGTGGTGCTTCAGCATGACGATCCTCTCCACGCCGAGACCGAAGGCGAATCCGCTGTACTCCTCCGGATCGATGTTGCAGCCTCTCAGCACGTTGGGGTGTACCATGCCGGCGCCCAGTATCTCGATCCAGCCCTCGCCCTTGCAGAGACGGCATCCCTTGCCGCCGCAGACGAAGCAGGACACGTCCACCTCGGCGGACGGCTCCGTGAAGGGAAAGTGGTGCGGACGGAAGCGGATCCTGGTGTTCTCGCCGAACATGGTCCTGGCGAACTGCTCCAGGGTGCCCTTCAGGTCGCCCATGGTGATCCCGCGGTCCACCACCAGCCCCTCCACCTGATGGAACACGGGGGAGTGGGTGGCGTCCATGGGGTCGGAGCGGTAGACCCGGCCCGGGGAGATTATCTTGATGGGCGGGCGCTTTTTCTCCATGGTGCGGACCTGCACCGGAGAGGTCTGGGAGCGGAGCAGGATATTGTCGGTGATGTAGAAGGTGTCCTGCATATCCCGCGCCGGATGGTCCTTCGGTATGTTCAGCGCCTGGAAGTTGTAGTAGTCGTACTCCACCTCGGGACCCTCGGCGATCTCGAAGCCCATTCCGATGAAAATGTCCTCAAGCTCCCGCTGAGCCACGCTCAGCGGATGGCTCTTGCCCACGCGGACGCGTTTGCCCGGGACGGTGACGTCCAGCTTTTCCGCGCGCAGACGGCGCTCCATCTCCGCGCCGCGCATTTCGGCGGCCTTTTTCTCGATGAGCTGTTCGATCTGCCCGCGGATCTCGTTCGCAAGCTGGCCTATGGCGGGTCTCTCCTCGGCGGAGAGGGAGCCCATCTGGCGGAGTACGGAGGTCAGCTCGCCCTTTTTGCCGAGGTATTTGACTCTCAGCGCCTCGATGTCAGCCTGAGCTGACGAGATGGCGGCGACCGCCTCCTCCTTGATCTTCTGAAGTTGTTCTCTCATTCCGGATCATCCTTTCATATTGGGAAACTGTTTTTTTCGGGAAATAAAAACGCCCGACGCAGTTTTGTCTGCTGTCGGGACGGAACTCTGTTCCGCGGTACCACCCGCGTTCCGGCTTTCGCCGGCTCTCAGCGGACCTGTCGGTCCCTGGCTGTAACGGGCTCCCCGCGCCGGACTACATATCACCCGACGTGCTCCGAAGGGAAGGGCGCGGCCGTCTGCGAAGCGCCTCCCAGCCAAGGGCGCTCTCTCTTGACGCAGTGCGTCGGCTTTGCCGCCTTCTTCACGGCATTTTATCACAAATGATATTTTAGCAGTGAAAAACGGATTTGTCAATATATTGATAGAAAATAAAGGAGCGATAAGTTACATAAAAGCGCCTCCCGGGAAGACCGGGAGGCGCGGGTAAGATAGCGGTGAATCAGTCGGACACGCCGGGAATGTCAAAGAACAGGTATTCCGTGAGATGGCGGTCGGTCGGGGGATTCTTCAACTCGGGATCGACCGCTGCGAAAAGTTGAGTCATGCCGTTGATATTTTTAAACGTAATGTCCTTAATCGTATACGAGATCAGGTTGTCTCCATACTTATCGGCAAGTTTTTCCTGCGCCGCGTTGTCGATATACTCCGTAGTGAATGTGTCAAGATCGCAAACTCTGACGTTTTTCAGCAGTATGGAAAGGTTTGAACAGACAAAGTTCACGTTCCCGTCAGGAAGGACCCAAATGATGTACTCCGGACCGCGGATGTTTTTGTCTTTGCCGAGCATTTCGTTAAAACGAATATCATACATTCCATCGTCCCCGAATTCCAGGGCCGTTTGAACAGCATTGTTGAATTTCTCTCCGAAAATGGATAAAAGTGTCTCTCGCGCAATCCCGACAGCTTCATCCTCGTTGACAGCATCGAGCCTCCCTGCCATATACAGACCGCTAGTGTGCATATATTCATTGATATCGTACACGATACCAATCAATTCTCCATCCGGAGAAAAGGTATAGCTCGATCCGTCCTCGGCAAGATATTTGCCGCAGTCTACTCCCTCACGCTTGTCGCTCCCGTCGGGTGTAAGGGCGATCTCTTCTCCGTCGATCATCACCTTATATCCGTCTCCGTCGGAAACGAGCACGGTTTTTGTCGCCTCGTAGACAGGCGTGGTATCCGGCTTCTCTTCAGCTGCGGGCTCCTCCGCAACGGGAGCAGGTTCGTTTTCCTCGACCTGAACAGCCTCTTCACCTTTTTCTACGGTGTCGGCGCTGACTCTGACTCCGGACGCCTGTCCGAGTCTCGGAACGATCAGTATCGCGGCGGTCGCCAGTACGACGATCAGGATGATTGAGATCAGTATTGATTTTTTCATGATTTGCTCCTTTCTAATTTTCAGCTTTATGTTTTGATTGTGACACACAATCGGTTCTCCGGACCTCTCGCAATTATCAATTATATATATATGTATATGAGTTGTCAAGTGTAATCGTCAAAAAATGAGATTTCATGCGCGTTTTGCACCATATGGGCGTAAATTTACAATTTTCACCTTGACTGCGGCTCTTTTGTCGTATATATTAAAAGCAGACGCCATCGTGAAAGGAGCGGGGAAAATGACTGACGCAGGATCGAGGGGTCTTTCCGGCACGGCGCTGAAGCTCATCGCGGCGGCGTCCATGACGGCGGATCACGTGGGGTACATTTTATTCCCGGAGATCCGGATCCTCCGGATAATCGGTCGGCTCGCGCTGCCGGTCTTCGCGTACCTCATCGCGGAGGGCATGCGCCACACCCGCTCGCCCCTGAAATACTTTCTGAGACTTTTTCTCCTGGGAGCGGCGTGCCAGACGGTCTATTTCATCGCCACCCGCGACCTTTACATGAACATCCTCATTACCTTCTCCCTGTCGGTCGTCATAATGACCCCGATCCGGCTCATGAGAGACGCGGAGGAGAACAGCGGTCCCGACGCGTCCCGCCGGGCGGTGTATCTGTCGGCCTCCGCGGCGGCGGTGGCGGGGGCGTTCCTCCTCTGCCGCTTCGTCACGGTGGACTACGGCTT
>CACXCL010000008.1 GCA_902766115.1 uncultured Ruminococcus sp. | reverse complement strand
GTAAACAAACATCTTTGCGGGACGAGGGTTGATATTATCACTTAATCCGCTATTTTTGTATAATAGAAATCTTTTTATCCCATCATCTACGGTTTTTGCACTTTTTCTTTTCTATGAAAAGAAAACCTGCACTAAAAGAAAAATCGGAGGGGGGCGACGAGCCCGCTCTCTCCGCTCGGACTTGCCGGGGCTTCGTACCGACGGGGAGCTCTACGGAGAGTCTAAAGAAATTGTTCGTCCACTTCTCCCCTGTTGCGGTGCCCGAAAAACGCTACCGCTCTACGGAACTCGCTTGCGTTTTTCGACCGCGGCCACTCGCCCGTCGCCGCTGTATCCGCCCCCGGCGGCGCGGCGTCGGGCTCCCCCTCCACCCCCCGTTCGCGGTATGTACCGGGAGGATCAGACTCTCCCATCCCGCGTTCTGCTCGAATACGAAATCGAGCGTTGTATTGCTCTGTCTCCCACATCATCGCAGTTTCGTTATCGGAGAGCTTTTGCTATTGCAAAAAAAACTCAGCCGCGGAGGATTTCGCGGCTTTAAAGTCTTATTTTGGAAAAATGTGTCTGGAGACACATTTTTCGGGCAAACAGGAAGTATTTGAGCGTTTATTTGGGACAAACGCCTGTTTGCGGGGGTCACGGGGGAGCTTTTTTCAAAAAGCTCCCCCGTGAATAGATCCGGGCGAAAAATCTTTTTCCCGGTCGCCTGATGCGACCTTTTTCGCCCGCCTGCGATGTTATAATTTCGGGCACATAGGAAGAGAAAGCGAAGGATGGGAAAATGAAGAGAAAAAACGACGTATCGCTCTCCGCGGGGACGGTGACGGGAAAAGACAGAGGCGAGGACAGGCGGGAGCTGATCCGCGCCGCCGTGTTTTTCGCGGCGGGGTTTATTTTCGCCGGAGGGAGGTTCATCTTCGGCTCCGCTCCCTTCGGCGCGGCGCTGCTGGCGGCGTCGTCGGGATTTGTCAACTCCGCGGCGGCTCTCTGCGGCGTCATGTTCGGGTGTATCCGGGCGGAGGGCGGCGCATCGTACGCTCTGGCGTCGATCTGCCTCTGGTCGGTGCGGTTTTTCATGGGACGCCGCTTCTCCGGGAGCGGGGAGAGACGCAGGAGGAGGGACGGCGAGGAAGGCGCCGCCTCAGGAGCGCTCGGCTTTCTCGCTGAGCGCGCCGCCGCCTCCTTTGACGAGTCGGTATACGTGAGGATGGCGATGTCTTCCGCCACGGCGCTGGCGGGCGGCGCAGTTTACGCCTTGACAGGCGGCTCCGGTACGCCTGCGGTGGTCGCCGCGGTGGCGTCGTCTGTGTCGGCGCCCGTTTTCACGTTTCTTTTTTTCGTCTCGCCCGAGTGGGAGAGACTCTTTGACGGCGGCGCCGTCAACAAGGATGCGCGGGGCGCGGGGAAAACGCTTCGCGAGGCGGGAAGCGTCGCGGTCAAGGTCGCGGCGGTCCTTTCCGTATCCGCGCTGCCCGTTCCGGTGATCGATCCCGGGATCGCGGCGGCGTACGGGGTGACCGTGATCACCGTGCTCGGCGGACAGGTCGTCAGCGGCGTTATCTGCGGCGTCGTCTGCGGCGTTCTTCTTGCTCCTTCGGCGGTCCCTTTGATGGCGGTCTGCGCGCTTGCCTGCGGCGCGCTTAAGCGTTTTTCCGGCTCCGCGGCGGTAATGGTTTCGGGAGGCGCCGGGATCGCGTGGAGCATCTATTCCGCGGGATTTGAGGGGATGGCGGAGACGGTGCCCGCTTTGATCGTCATCTCCGCCGCTCTGGCTCCGCTCGCCCGGTTTTTTACGGGGCGGGGAGGAGAAAAAAAGAGCGTCCGGAGAAGAACGGCTTCCCCGGACGAGCTGACGGAGAGATTATCGAGGGAAGGCGCCGCGCGGCGGCTGTCCGACCTGTCGGACGGATTTTCGTCCGTGTCAAAGGCTCTCTACGGGCTGGCGTTCGACGAGGTCTCTCCGTCGGAGGACGAGGCGCGCTCGCTCTGCGAGAGGGCTTTCATGAAGTACTGCGCCGAGTGCGGGATGCGCCACGCATGCCTCGAAAGAGAAGCGGAGGAGACCGACCGCGTGAAAAGGGAGATGGCGCGCTCCCTTTCGTCGGAAGGGCGCGTCAGCGCAGCGGCGGTGCCGGCGTCGCTGGCGAGACGGTGCTACAATATGGCGGAGATAATCGACGGGATAAACGAACTCTGCGCGGTACGCGCCGCGGAGTCGAAGGTATACGACAGAACGTCTGTGGTCGCCGCGGACTACGAGGCGGTGTCCGACGTGCTCCGGGACGCGGCGGACACGGACAGGAGCGAATATGAGCCGGACCGCGAACTGACGATGAAGGTCATGGACGGGATCCGCGGGTCGCGATTCGCCGCGGACAACGTGGCGGTGTACGGCAAAAGGCTCAAGCGCGTCGCGGCGTCCGGAGTGCGCGTCTCCGAGACGTCTCTCGGAGGAGACGACATACGTCGCCTTTTCGGCAAAATCTGCGGGGTCAGCTTCGATCCTCCGGTGTTCAGCATAGACGGAGATTCGGTGAACATGGAGATGGAGTGCTCCGTCAGGCTGACCGCGGTACGGGGAGGCGCGTCCGTGTCGCTCTCGCAGATCAGGAAAAAGAAGCGCATCGCCAGGGGAGAGGCGGAAAAAACCAAGATTTTTGGGATGCGCGGCGACCTGCTCCGGGGATCGGGGACCGAGCCCTGCGGCGACACGGTGACCTCGTTCGAGACGAAGGACAGGCGGCTGTTTATGCTGATCTCCGACGGGATGGGAAGCGGAAAGGAGGCCGCCATGACCTCCGGCGCCTGCGCCATGTTCCTTGAGCGGATGCTTACCTCCGGCGCCGCGGTGGACACGGCGCTGAAGATGGTCAATACCATGATCCGCGCCCGCAGGACGGAGTGCTCCGCCACCGTGGATCTTGTGGAGATCGACCTTGTGACCGGCATGGCACGCTTCGTCAAAAGCGGCGCGGCTCCGTCCTTCGTTATCCGCGGCGGGCGGCTGTTCCGGCTCCAGTCGAGGACGGTGCCCATCGGTATCATCCGCTCTCCCGACGCCGAGACGTTTTCCTTTGCTCTTGAGCCCGGCGACGCCGTCGTTATGCTCTCCGACGGAGTGGCGAAGAGCTTCGAGGAGGCGGCGTGGCTGTACGAGCTCCTCTCCGACGGGGAGGAGTGGGAGGACGATCCCGGGAAAATGGCGGAGAAGATCGTCCTCTCCGCCGTGGACAGCGGAGCGGAGGACGACGTGACCGCGGGAGTGGTGCGTATCCTGCCGGAGAAAGCCGGATGAAAGGTGCCGGACCGGCGGACCGCGATTATCGGATAAAGTGTTGACGGGACCGTCTTCGGCGACGGCAGGAGGTTCGTCGTCGACTGACGGACAACATAAAAACCGGACGGATGCAGTTCGCATACCGTCCGGTTTTTTGCCGTCGCTTACTTGTCTGTTTTCAGTATGGTCTCCATCGTGGCGCCCTCTCCGTGGATCTCCTCGAAATCCTCGGTAAATCTCGCCACCGCCGCGTCGATGGAGGGCAGGCCCAGGGCGTTCTTGATGATCCCGTAGCCCACCGTGGCGCTGTGTGCGCCGCTGGCGAATGCGTGGACCACCTCGGCGGTGTTCTTGAAGCTCGCCGCCAGGATCTTCGCGTCGCTTCCCGATTCGTTTATGAACGAGCGGAGCTGGGTGATAACGGTGTCGGCGTCCGTGCAGTTGTCCTCCATGCGGTTGTAGTACACTGCGACGTATTTGGCGCCGGCGAGCACCGCCAGGATGCCCTGCATGGACGTGTAGATACCCGTGGCGGTCACGTTGACCCCCTCTTTTGCCAGCGCCTTGATGGCGGGGAGCCCCTCGCGGCTCACCGGGATCTTGATGTACGTATCGTGGCCGATGACGCTGATGATGGTCTTGGCTTCCTTTATGATGCCCTCGGTGGTGGAGGACACTACCTGAACGTGGAGGGATCTGCCGTTGGTGCAGAGCCGCCTGATCTCCAGCAGTCTTTCGTAGACGTCGATCTCGCCTTCCTTTTTCAGAATGCTGGGGTTTGACGTGACTCCGCTGATGGGCCAGTTGGACAGACCGTATCTGAGTTCGTCCTTATTCGCCGTATCAAGCATGAGTTCAAGCACTGAAAACACTTCCTTTCGTTTGCCTCCGGGCTCCCCGGCGCGGAGGCGGGGCGGGTCTTCCCGCTCTCTCGTTATCTTTTGTCGACCAATATTTTAGCACAACCGGACAGAACGGTAAAGAGTCGAACTGTCCAAAAATCGCGCCGTCCGACAGTCGGCCTTTGTTCAGGCTGAGCGGGACGGCGTTTTTCTTCATTCGCCTATGATATATCTGTTCAGGTTGCCGGCAATACCCTGGGACACCGTGTACTGCGTGACTCCCGGCGCGATCGCGCCGACGGCATGCCTGTGAGTGTGACCTGTCAGCACCGCGGCGAATTTTTCCGCGTTCCGCCGGATCAGGTCGATGAACTTGAGATTCTCCACGGGGCATCCGTCGAAGTCGAGAAAAAAGTAGTCGTCCGCGGACCCCGACGCGCGATCCGCATCGGTCATCACCGGCACGTGCATGACGAGAAGGATCTTGTTTTCGCTCCCGATAAGTCCCGAGAGCGCGTCAAGCTGTTCCGCCGTGATCTCGCGGCGGGAATCGTCGATCCCCACCGCCGTCAGCCCGCCGAGGCGAAGGATCTGCACCGGCTCCGCGGCGGGGGATATGGCGTGACCCGAAGGGATCGCGTCGCGGTCCTCGTGATTTCCGCAGACGGTCATCAGGGGGAACCCGGCGTCGGATAATGCGGAGTCGAAGAAACGCAGATTCGCCGGGGTGACGGAGTCGAACACGTCTCCCGTGAGGATCAGCGCGTCGCATCCGCCCCGCGCCTCATCCAGGACGCGGCGGAAGTGCTCCTCAGGCGGTCTCATCTGCTCTTCGCCGTAGGGCTCCCCTGCGGCGAGGGCGAATTCTTTTCTTATATCCTCCCATTCCGCCGACGACCCCGCGGCCTGTTTTCTCTCTTCATCCGTCGACAGCGCGTCGGTGCAGTTCAGATGAAAGTCGCCTGCATGGAGGATCGTTTTTCTTTTTATCCCCGGAACGGGGATCCGGAATTCCCGTATCATCTCCCAAAAAACCTCCGGTCACCTGCTTTTTCCGGGCAGCCGCGCCGCCGCCTCTTTTTCCCTTTTCCAGAGGGGTTTCTGCTTTAACTCCCCGAAGATGCGCACGTACCCGTCGTGGCGGGATACGGGAATGCCGCCCGCCGCCATTTTTTCGAGTACCGCGCATCCTTCCTCGCGCTGATGGGTACATTTCGTGTACCTGCATTTGCCGAGACAATCCGCGAACTCCCTGAAATAGAGCGGCAGATCCTCCGGCTGAAAAAACGTGAACCGGGTGAAGTCCAGCATGGAAAAGCCCGGTGTGTCCGCGAACAGGAACGGCGCGCCTCCCGCGGTGAGAGGGTAAAGCTCCGTCGTTCTCGTGGTGTGGCGGCCGCGTTCGGTCTTGCGGCTGACCGCGCCCGCCCGAAGATCAAGCTCCGGGAAAAGTCGCTTCATGAGCGTGGATTTGCCCGCTCCGGAAACTCCCGCCACGGCGGCGCGGACCGGCACGCCCGCCGCCATGCCGCCCGAGGCGATATCCGATATGTATTCCATGAGTTCGTCGCATCCTTCTCCCGTGACGGAGCTGACGGCGAAAGAGGAAAAGCCGGCGGTGCGGTAAACGCCGCGTATCCGTTCCGCCTCGGCGCGGTCCGCGTCCAGCTTGCACGCGACGATCACGGGCTCGATCTCCTCCGATTCCAGGATCGCGGTCAGCTTGTCCGCGGTGATCAGGTCCGGCTTCGGTCTCGCCGCCGGGATCAGCAGAAAGACGTGGCTGAGATTGCTGAGCGGAGGTCTGACGAGGGAGTTGCGCCGCTCCAGAAGGTCGGTGATGACGTACTGCGCCTCGCCGCTCTTCTCCGCGTCGGTGTCCCGCTCGATCAGCACGTCGTCGCCCGTCAGCGGCGTCACGCCGTCAAGACGGAATCTGCCCCGCGCCCTGCAGGGGACCGGATCGCCCGGGACCCCGTTCAGATATGGGCGGACCGTATACAGTCCGCCCACGCCTTTCATGATTATTCCTGTCAGTTTTTTTGAGTTATCCAAAATTAATCCTCCGGAGGATCATTCGGGTTGTCGCCGGATTCGGAGCTGTCGTCCGGATTCGGTTCGGACGAGTCGTCGCTCGAAGAATCGGGAGTCGGCTTTTCGGATTCCGATTCGGACGAGGAATCGGGCTCGCTGGAAGATTCGGGGACCTTTGACGACTCGGTCGTTTTATCCGGCTTCGGGGGCTTGACTGACGATTCGCTTGTGGCGTCGCTGGCTCCCGGGACCTTCACGGGCGGCTTCATCTCTTCGGTGGATTCGTCTGAATCCGATCCGTCGTCTCCTTCTCCTCCGCCGTATAACGGGCCGCCGCTCACGGTAAAGTCGATGACCGTGTTGCCGACGACCATGGTGTCGGGGAGGATCGACTGAGAGATGACGGTCCCGATCTCTTTGTCGGACCGCATGTAGCTCACTCGGCCCACTGCGAGACCCGCTTCGCGCATGCCGCGAAGAGTCTCGGCTTCGTTCTTGCCCACGAAATCAGGCGTTTTGATATCGCCCTCGGCGGGACCGCGGCTCACCTTGATCGTCACCGTGTCGCCGCCGCTCACAACGGACTTCGCTTCAGGATCGGTGCCCACAACGTATCCTATCTCCACCGTGTCGCTGTAGACCTTTTCGATGCTGCATTTGACGCCCGCTTTCCTCAGTTCGGAGACCACAAGTCTGTAATCTCTGATGGAGTAGTCCTCGAGGACGATCTCCTCCTCGCCCCCGCTGATGACCAGCTTGATCTTGCAGGGCTTTTTGCCGGGCAGGACCTTCTTTTTGACGCCCTCGGACGGAGACTGGCCGATTATCGTGCCCGCCTCCACGGATTCGTCGTATTTGTACTCCACTTCGGACACGGTATAGTACTCGGAGCGGTTGAACCAGTCCTTCAGTTCATCGGAATAACGGGAGCTGACGAAGTTGTCCACGGTGATCGTCTCGTATCCCTTCTGAGAACTGCTGTTCAGCACGTTGTTGAAGATGTAGATCCCGCACACGGCGAACACTATGAGAAAGGAAACGAAAACGCCCATGATCATCGGGAACATCCCGCGGGAACCCTTGCTTTTTTTGAATTTTTTCGAGAAAAATTTTTTGAATTTTTCCGAGGTGGTGGGCTTGAACACCACGTTGGGGTTCTCTCTGAGCTTCTGAAGCTGACTCAGCATCTGAGACGCGCTCTGATACCGGACGGACGGGTCCTTTTCCATGGCTTTCAGGATGATCTGCTCAAGCCCCGGGGGAACGTGTGAGTTCACCTCTCTCGGGGGAGTCGGCGTGTCGTTGACCTGCATCAGCGCCACGGAAACGGGGGACTCGGCGTCGAAGGGGAGAGAGCCTGTTGCCATCTCGTACATCATGGCGCCGAGGGAATACAGGTCGGAGCGGGCGTCGATGGGATCGCCGCTTGCCTGCTCGGGGCTGATGTAATAGACGGTCCCTATGGCCTTGTCGGTCATGGTGACGGTGTCGGTGTTCGGAAGCTTGGCTATGCCGAAGTCCATCACCTTTATCACGCCGTTCTTCAGCAGCATGATGTTCTGGGGCTTGATGTCCCTGTGGACTATCCCTTTCTGGTGCGCGTGCTCCAGGGCCTTCAGTATCTGTATCGAGTAGCCGACGACTTCCTTGAAGCTGAGCACCTGACGGCGCTGGATGTAGCTTTTCAGCGTGATGCCCTCGATATATTCCATGACGATGTATTTCACGTCGTCGCGGACGGACACGTCGTAGATGTTCACGATGTTCGGGTGGGAGAGCATGGCGACCGCTTTCGATTCGTTGACGAATCTCTTTACGGACGGCTCGTCCGCGGAGATGTCCTCCCGGAGGATCTTCACGGCGACCATGCGCCTCATGAGAAGATCCACCGCTTTGAAGACCACCGCCATGCCGCCGACGCCGATCACGTTCTCGATCTTGTATCTGTTATCGAATACCTGTCCGATAAACTTTTCGTAATTTTCCATCGCTTGAGAACCTCCTTTTTACATCGAGAGGATAACGACGGTTATGTTGTCGGCGCCGCCGCGTTCGTTGGCGAGGTCCACAAGAGCGTCTGTCGCTTCGCCGAGCTTTTCTTCTCCGCCGTCTCCGGCGCCTCTGACGATCTCTGCGATCTCGCTCGTTTCCAGCATGTTCGTCAGTCCGTCGGAGCAGAGAAGGATATAGAGCTTTTCGTCGTCCTCGGGGATCCGGTCGCGGTCGACTCTGAAAATGTCGGTCTTGACCTTCGCCTCGGTGCCGACGGCTCTGGTGATTATGTTTTTCCTCTTTGAGGTCTTGGCTTTTTTCGGGGACATCCTGCCGAGATCCACCAGATGCTGGACGTAGGAATGGTCGCGGGTGATCTGCCTGATGCCGCCGTCGGTGATGACGTACATCCGGCTGTCGCCCACGTTTGCGGCGTAGATATCCTTCCCGGACGCCACGGTCGCCACGAGAGTGGTGCCCATGCCGAGAAGCTCCGGGTCTTCCGTGCTCTTCGAGAATACGGCCTCATTGGCGGAGGATACGGCTGCCGTCAGAATCACGGGAATGGAGGAACCCTCGCTGATATCAAGCTCCTTGGTATCGGCGTTCATGGAGAAGTCCTCCCGCGCTCCCGCCTCGATGAGCTCACCGAGCCTGTCGCCGTATTTGTCGATATACTCGACGAAGGCTTTCGAGGCGACCTCGCTGGCGGTGGCTCCGCCGTTGGCTCCGCCCATTCCGTCGCAGACCACGGCGAGAGTGACGTCCCCGGGATATTCCTTGATTATGAAGTTGTCCTGATTTACGGCGCGGCGCTTGCCAACGTCTGTCTTTCCGCTGTAAATCACACGAACCACCCCTTTCTCCGAACGGCTCCGCTTTTCGAGGCCGTCCCCGATCTGTATATTATAATACTTTTTTATCCTTTTGTAAAGTTTTCTTTGCCGGAGCGGTCCGCCTCGCGCGTTCGCCTCAGCTGCCCGCAGGCGCCCTCAATGTCGCCGCCGAGACTCCTTCTCACCGTGGCGTTCTGCCCCATTGAGACGAGCATCTCCGCAAACTTTGCCGCCATGTCCCCGGCGGGACGGCGCAGACCGGTCTCCTTTACCTCGTTCAGCAGGATGAGATTCACGTGGGACGGATACCCCATTTTTTCTCTCAGGAGCGATACGATGCCCCGGGCGTCCTCCGGCGAGTCATTTTTCCCCGCGATGAGCGTGTACTCGAAGGATATCCGCCGTCCGGTCTTCTCAAAGTAATACCTGCACGCCTCCATCAGAGCGTCGAGAGGGTATTTTCTCGCCACCGGCATCAGCTCGCGCCGCTTTTCGTCGCTGTAGGCGTGCAGAGAGACGGACAGAGTCACCGGCAGACCCTCGTCGGCAAGCTTTTTTATCTCCGGAACAAGGCCGCAGGTGCTCAGGGACACGTTTCTGAGCCCTATTCCGAGACCGTCCTTCTCGTTCAGCAGACGGAGGAATTTCACCACGTTTTCATAGTTGTCGAGGGGCTCTCCGATCCCCATGACGACGACTTTGTCAACCCGCTCGCCGGAGTCCCGACCCGCGGCGGCAATCTGCCCGATCATCTCCGAGGGGAGAAGGTCGCGGACCCTGCCCGCCCGGGTGGAGGCGCAGAACGCGCATCCCATTCGGCATCCCACCTGGGACGAGATGCACAGAGAGGTCCCGTAGCCGTGACGCATAAGGACGGATTCCACGCACTCGCCGTCGACGAGGGCGAAAAGATACTTTGACGTCTCGCCGTCCTTTGAGTCCTGCCGCGTGAGGATCCGGGGCATACGGTATCCGCCTGCCGCAAGCTTCTCGCGGAGAGGGAGAGGCAGGTTCGTCATCTCCTCAGGGAAGACGCCCCGGCTGATCCATGAGAAGACCTGCTTTGCCCGGTACGCCGGTTCGCCGACGGAGATCATGTATTCCCTGAGCTCCGCCGGGGTCATGGACATTATATCGTCGTTGTTCACTTTTTTGTCCTCCGGCTTGAATTATTTCGGATCCCGGTATTATCTCTTTTCTGACAAAGCGCGCGATAAAAAAGACGAAAGATCTCTTTAGAAAAGATCAGGGAGGGAAAATTTACAGTCATGTAGTTTTAACAAAGCGTGCTGCAAAAAAAGACGAAAGATCTCTTTAGAAAAGATCAGGGAGGATAAACCGGCAATCACGTAGTTCTGACAAAGCGCTCGATAAAAAGACGAAAGATCTCTTTAGAAAAGATCAGGGAGGGAAAATTTACAATCATGTAGTTTTAACAAAGCGTGCTGGAAAAAAAGACGAAAGATCTCTTTAGAAAAGATCAGGGAGGATAAACCGGCAATCACGTAGTTCTGACAAAGCGTGCTGAAAAAAAGACGAAAGATCTCTTTAGAAAAGATTAGGGAGGGTAAACTATCAATCATGTAGTTTTAACAAAGCGTGCTGTAAAAAAAGACGAAAGATCTCTTTAGAAAAGATTAGGGAGGGTAAACTATCAATCATGTGGTTTTAACAAAGCGTGCTATAAAAAATCCGTCAAGCTCGAGGTTTCCACGGGAGGGGAAGAGGGTGAGCGCGCCTTTGTGGCTTTTGCCCACGGGAAGTTCGAAATCGTCAGGCGCGAAATCCGGGTGCGATTCGAGGAAACCATCGACGACATCGTCGTTTTCCGCCCGGTTCAGCGTGCATGTGGAATAGACCAGCACGCCGCCCGGTCTCACGTATTCCGCGGCTCCCGCAAGGACGCCGGACTGCACCCCGGGCAGGCCATCGATCTCTTTTTCGGTCTTGTATCTCAGCTCCGGCTTTTTCGCCATGACGCCGAGACCGGAGCAGGGGGCGTCGCAGAGAACTCTGTCGCATTTTGCCCGGAGCTCCGGATCGGGATCACGCCCGTCGCGCGCTTCGGCGCGAATGATGCCGAGCTCCATTCTCTCCGCCCCGCGGCGGATCAGGGAGAGCTTGTTTTCGTGTATGTCGAAGGCGTGGATCACGCCGTCGTTTTTCATTTTCAGCGCCGTGGAGAAGGTCTTGCCTCCCGGAGCGGCGCAGACGTCCGCCACCACGTCGCCCGGCACGGCGCCCAGCGCCTCGGTACACATGACGGATGCAAGATCCTGGGCGAACCACAGACCCTCGTCGATGCCTCGCCTTACGCGCCCGTCGAACGACAGGACGGTCACGGCGGAGCCGCACCGGTTCCCGCCGAGGATGGTCGCCGCTCTCCCGGGATCGAGGACCATGTCGTTGATCCTCAGAGTCACGGCGGGAGTCAAGCTCATCCGGCTGAGGATCTCTTCCGTTTTGACCTCGCCCCAGGAGCGGATAAGCACTCGGCAAACGTCCTCCGATACGGAGTGCGCGGCTGACAGGTTTTTTACCGCATCCGAGCGGTCCGGCAGGTCGAATCTCTTGCCGCGCCTCAGAAATTCCCGCAGGATGCCGTTGACGAATCCCCTGGATCTCGCCGGGGCGGCGTCCACCGCCGAGGAGACCGCCGCGTGATCCGGGATCCTGTCGGCGTAAAGAAGCTGGTACAGTCCCAGCCGCAGGGCGGTCACGGTTTCCGGATCGATATTCCCGCCGCCGTTTTTTGCGTATTGGGCGATGATGAGGTCCAGGGTGATCCGCCGCTCCGTCACGCCGTACACGAGCCGGGTGAACAGGGCGCGGTCGGCGTCGGAGAACGCCGATCTTCCGAGAACAGTATTTATTTCGATATTCGAGAAGCGGCCGTCCTTTTCCAGTCTCAGGAGAGACGCGGCGGCGAGTCTTCTCACGTCGTTTCCGTTTTTCAATCGTTTCTCCGTATGAGTATCAGAAGCCTCAGCAAATTGGCCACCGCCACCGCCAGAGCGGCGACGTAGGTCATGGCTGCGGCCGTCAGTACTTTTTTGGCGCTTTTGACGCCGTCCTCCGTGACTCTGCCGGAGGACTCAAGGGTCGCCACCGCCCGGCGGCTGGCGTTGAACTCCACCGGAAGGGTGACAAGCTGGAACAGTACCGTGAATCCGAACAGGATCACGCCGATCAGGGAGAGCGCCTTGATGGAAAATATAAGTCCCAGTATGATAAGAGGCATGGAGGCGTACGATCCGACCTTCGTCATGGGGATCACCGCCGCCCTGAGCTGCATCGGCACGTAGTTTTCCGCGTACTGCACCGCGTGTCCCGCCTCGTGGGCGGCTACGCCCACCGCCGAGGCGGTGCGGGCGCTGAAGACCGACTCCGACAGCCGGATCACGTTGTCTTTCGGGTCGAAGTGGTCCGTCAGCTCCCCGCTGACGGGCACGATCTGCACTCCCGTGACTCCGTGGCTGTCGAGGACCATTCTCGCCGCGTCAGCGCCGGTCATGCCCCCGTCGGAGGGGACCTGAGCGTATTTTTTGAACGTGGAGCTCACCTTTGCCTGGGCGATCAGCGCCAGAACGACTGCCGGAAGCACCAGGACCACGTAGGTCCAGTCAAATCCGTAGTAAAACATCACGGTCTCCTTTCGTCAAACTTGATTATCGGGCGGGATCCGCTCCGAGAACGTCCCCCTCGGCGACGCCGCGTCCGCGGATGAACGCCTCGGCGTCCATTTTGCTCCGTCCCTCGGGAATTACCTCGGTGAGGATCACCGATCCGCCGCCGCAGGCGACGGTTATGCCCCCCGACAGCGACGTCACCGTTCCGGGCGGGGCGGCGGAGCCGTCTGCGACCCGGGAGGCGGTCACTTTGAGAAGTTTTCCGCCGGGGAGCGAGGTGAAGGCGCCGGGATAGGGGGAAAGACCCCTGATCACGTTGTGCACGGTCCCGGCGGGGCTTGAAAAGTCGATCTTCTGATCTTCTTTCGTGATCTTCGCGGCGTAGGTCGCGCCCTCCGCGGGCTGGGGAGTCCGGGGAAGCGTCCCGTGTCTCGCCGTTTTCACCACGCGGCGCATGGCCTCGCCCGCAAGGGACGCCAGGCGGTCGTGGACGTCGCCGGCGGTCTCGTTTTCGCCGACGGGCGTTTCAAGAGAGAAGATCACGTCTCCGGTGTCGAGTCCTTCGTCCATGAACATGGCGGTGACGCCGGTTTTCGTCTCGCCGTTCATGACGGCGCGGTTGATGGGCGCGGCGCCCCTGTACTTCGGAAGAAGCGAGGCGTGGGCGTTGACGCAGCCGAGAGGAGGGTAGTTCAGCACGTAGGGCGGCAGGATCATGCCGTAGGCGGCGACGATTATCATCTCCGGGTCGACCTCCGCCAGCTCGTCCTCAAAGGCTCCGTCCTTCAGGGTGGCGGGCTGGAATACGGGGATGCCGTTCTCCTCCGCCACTATTTTCACCGGAGGGGGCAGGGTCTTCATCCCGCGTCCCTTCTGCCTGTCCGGCCGGGTCACGGCGCCGACGATCTCGGCGTCGGGGGAAGCGATAAGCTGTCGCAGGCACTCCGCGGCGATGTCCGGGGTCCCCATGAAAAGCACGCGGACAGCCCTTCCGTCCGCCGTCATCCCAGCATCTCCTTCACTTCCTCGGGCGAGAGGATGCGGACCGCTCCGTCCGTGAAGAGCTTGCCCGACAGGTGGTCGATCTCGTGGCAGAACGCCCGCGCCAGCAGTCCCTCGCCTGTGACGGTGAACTCCGCGCCGTTCCTGTCGGTGGCGCGGACGGTGACCTTTTCGGGACGCTCCGTTATGCCCCATACGTCGGGGACGGAGAGGCACCCCTCGATCTCGTTCTGCACGCCCTCCCGGGCGATGATCTCGGGATTGATGAGCTCGATGAACTGCCCGTCGTTTTCCACGATGGCGATCCTGCGGAGCACGCCGACCTGCGGGGCTGCCAGCCCCGCGCCGTTTGCGTCGATGAGCGTCTCGCGCATGTCGTCCAGAAGTCTTATGATGTGCGGGGTGATCTCTCCCACGGGGCGGCATTCCTTTCTCAGGACCGGATCGCCCTCTTTTACGATATTAAGTATTGCCATATTGCATCGTTTCCTTTCCGGAATATTATACGGACGTGGGATTCAGGTCGGCGGAGATCCTGAGATTCTTCAGAGATCTCCCCTGACCGCCGCGCATGAATTCGGTGAGCAGCACGGAAATAAACTCCCTTGTCCTTCTGTCCAGCCGGCATTTGATGACGAATCTGAGCCGGCAAACGTTCTGTATCTTATATATCGGCGCTTCAAACGGTCCGTAGATCACGGTCTTCACGCCGCTGTAATCACGTCTGAGATGCTCAAGCATCCTCTCTTTGAACCGCGCGGCCGACCGCTCCAGAAACGATTCGTCCGTCCCGGACAGGGTGATCACCGCGATGTCGCAGAACGGCGGGAACACCAGCGCCCGGCGCAGTTTTATCTCGCGCTCGTAGAAGGTCTTGTAATCCTGTTTTGCGGCGAGGGAAAGAACCTCGCTGTCGGGATTTGCGGTCTGGATCACCGACACCCCGGGGGATCTGCCTCTGCCCGCGCGGCCCACCACCTGGGTCAGCATGGCGAAGGTGCGCTCCGCGGCGCGGTAGTCGTCCGCGAACATGGAGGAGTCCGCGTTGAGCACGCCCACGGTGGTCACGTCCGGGAAATCGTGTCCCTTCGTCACCATCTGGGTGCCGAGAAGCACGTCCGCTCCGCCGCGGCGGAACTTCGAGAGGAGCTCCTCGTGGGAGTTTTTCGTTTTGGTAGTGTCGTGGTCCATCCGGAGCACCCGCGCGCCCGGAAATATCCTCGTCAGATGATCCTCCACGAGCTGGGTCCCGCATCCGAGAAAGAGAAAATGCTCGCTCCCGCAGTCGGGGCATTTCCCGGGGACGCTCTCCCGGTGGCCGCACAGGTGGCACTCCAGATATCCGGCACCGCGCCGTACCTCAAGATAGTTCGAGTCACGCCCGGCTCCGCGCATGATCGCGCGGTCCTTCACGTGGTAAGTGAGCGTCACCGAGCAGTTCGGACACTTGACCGGCTCGCCGCACCCGCGGCAGGAGATGAAGTTGTTGTAGCCTCTCCGGTTGAGGAACAGGATCGCCTGCTCGCCCCGGCTGAAACCTTCGCTCATCCTTTTGATGAGCGAGCGGCTCAGGGGAGAGGTGTTTCCGGCGGAGAGTTCTTCCTTCAGGTCAACGAGCTCCACCTCGGGGAGCTCCGCGCCGCCGAACCTCTCCTTCAGCTCCACCAGGGTGTATTTTCCCTGTTTTGCCTTATAGTAGCTCGTCAGCGACGGGGTCGCGGAGGCGAGGAGCATCATCGCCCGGTGCTCGCCGCACCGGAACCGCGCCACGTCGTGGGCGAGATATTTCGGGGAGGTCTCGGATTTGTAAGTGTGCTCGTGCTCCTCGTCGATGACGATGAGCCCGATCCGCTCGAGCGGCGCGAACACCGCGGAGCGGGTGCCGATGGCGATATCCGCCTCGCCTTCTCGCAGACGGCGCCAGGCGTCGTATCTCTCTCCGGCGGACAGCCCCGAGTGGATCACCGCCACCCGGTCGCCGAACCGGGCGACGAAACGTCCCACGGTCTGGGGGGTAAGGGCGATCTCCGGCACCAGCATTATAACGCCTTTTCCGTCTTGGATCACCCTGGAGATCAGTTTCATTATCACGTTGGTCTTGCCGGAGCCGGTCACTCCGTGAAGGAGCGCGGCGCGGGGGATCCCGTCCCCGTAGAGGGACAGAAGTTCGCCGTACGCCCTCTCCTGCTCCGGCGAGAGGGAATCCTCGCCGGCGTAAGACGAAAAGTCCTTTTCGTCCGGCATGAGAGGATTCCTCCAGACGTTCTTTTTCTCCGTCCGGACCAGTCCTTTTTTAGTGAGAGCGGACACCGCTCCCTTTACGACGGCGCGGTCGAGACCCACCGTCTCCGCGATCTCCCCGACTGTGGCGCCGGGGGACAAGACGGCGGCTTTCAGCGTCTCTCCCTGCCTCGCGCTTTTCATACCGGAAACGTATTCCGTGATGAACGATTTGTCCTCCGCCGCCTGAGCGGCGATCCCGTCCGCGGGATAGACCGCGGTCTCCTGCTTCACGTTGCTGCCGCCCTCTTTAAGGGACGTGTGCTTCTCGACGAGACCGAGCTTCACGAGGGATGACAGAACGCTCGTCACGTCCTCGCCGAATTCGGATCTCAGGAATTCCTTTGACACCTTTTCCCGCGCTTTTATCGCCGCCAGGACGAAGGACGCCTTTTCGTTGAGGTTTTTTACCTCTTTCAGCGCGTTCTCCTCCGGCACGGAGTAGCTCTCCTCGATACGCGACATGGCGGCGGGAGGCACCATCGTGCGGACGGCGTCTCCGAAGGTGCAGAGGGTGTAGTTCTTCAGGAACAGACAGAGCTCCAGCGCCTCTCTGTTCAGCAGCGGGGCGGCGTTGTCTGTCGGCGGGAAGACAGGCTTCATCTCTTTTTTTCCGTCCTCTTCCGTCCGGTCGAAAACGTCGTAGACCGCCGCGGTCATTCTGCGGTTACCTCTGCCGAAGGGGACCTCGATTATCATTCCCGGGACGATCTGATCTTCAAGTCCCGACGGGATATAGTAGTCGTAGGGACGGTCGGCCTGATAAGCCGCTTCTATGATGTAAACGCGGGCCGTGTCGGCCATTTTGTCCCCTCCCCTCGGTGAAGTTTGTTCTTATTCCGCTTCCTTTTCCGCTTCCTTTACCTTTTCGTCTGCCGGCTCTTCCGCCGGCGCTTCCTCCGGCTCTTCCGCCGTTTTTGCTTTTTCGGGGTCGTACTCCGGCAGGGAAGATTCGACGATCCTGAATTCGCCGTCCGTCAGCATTTCAACCGCGCTCTGGACCGGTTTCTCGTCCTTCAGATCCTCTCTGATGAGGACCGGGAGGGGCTTCAGGAGGTCCCGTCCGGCAAATCTGTCGGCGATCTCCTTCTGCTTGATGAAGTCGTCGGTTATCATCCGCGCGCATTTTGCGGTGGCGATGACCAGCTCGTACTTGTTGATGCCGTTTTCCTCGGCGAACTTGGTGGTTGAAGGCTCTATCATTTCAGTCTCTCCTTTTCCGTGTTGATTTTATGATAAATTTTTTTATTCTCTGTTTTCGCAAGCCGCCGTCAGATCCCGGATGAACCCTTCGACGAAATCCCGCCGTCTGCGTGATCTCACGTGTTCGGCGTCGATGATCCCGGCGACGAGGGCGGCGCATTCCTCCGCCTTCCCCGTCTCGTTGAAGACCACGTAGTCATACTTGTCGGAGTATGCGAGCTCCTCCCGCGCACGGGCGAGGCGTCGGCGGATGACCTCGTCGCTCTCGGTGCCGCGTCCGCGAAGCCTTCTTTCGAGCTCGGAGGCCGACGGAGCGGTCAGCATGACCGTGACCACGTCGTCTCCCATGAGACGCTTCACCTGCATAGCGCCCTCCACCTCGATCTCGAGGATCACGTCGCGGCCCTCTTCCGTTATGCGGACCACCTCACGGCGCAGGGTACCGTACAGGTTGGAGCAGTACTCGGTGTGCTCGATTATCTCTCCCTCGGCGACGAGCTTTTCAAACTCGTCCCTGGTGATGAAGAAATAGCTTTTTCCGTCCGTCTCTCCGGGTCTCGGAGAACGCGTTGTGGCGGATACGGAAAGCCCCACCGTGGGAAGCGTGTCGCGCAGTATCGACGCGACGGTGCCTTTTCCGGACCCCGCGGGACCGGAAATAATGAAGATAAGCCCTTTTCCTTTCATATCAGTCCTCCGAGGTGGCGTTCATCCTTGCAGCCACGGTCTCCGTCTGCATTGCGGAGAGGATCACGTGGTCGCTGTCGGTGATGATCACGCACCGGGTCTTCCTGCCGCAGGTGCAGTCGATGGCGCGCCCGGCGGCGCGCGCCTCCGCCACAAGTCTCTTCGACGGCGCGGCGTCGGACGAGACCACCGCCACGACCCTGTCGAAGTTCACCATGTTGTTGTAGCCTACGTTAATCAGTTTCATTTGATCTCGCTTCCTCCGGCGGCGCCGGTCACTCTATGTTCTGGATCTGCTCTCTGATCTTTTCAAGCTCGGCTTTTACGTCCACCACCATTTTGGCGATCTCCAGATTGCCCGCTTTAGAGCCGATGGTGTTGGTCTCGCGGTTGATCTCCTGGAGCAGGAAGTCAAGCTTCCGTCCCACGGGGCCGTCCCCCGACGCGATCTCCTCAAAGGAGTCGAAGTGGGAGCTCAGGCGCACCAGCTCCTCGTCTATGGACGCCTTGTCCGCGTACAGCGCCGCCTCTGTCAGCACCCGCTGTTCGGCGATCTCCACGTCGAAGTTGTCGAGGATCTGACGGATGCGCTCCGCCAGCTTTTCGGGATATGCGGCGATGTCCGCCTCGGAGACGGCTTTGATCTTCTCCGCCGTCTCTCTGATCCCGCGGAGCTTCATCAGGATGTCCGCCATGAGCGCGTCGCCTTCCCGCCGGCGCATTTCGACGAAAGCGTCCACCGCGGGGGCGAGGGAGACGAGAAGATCCTGCCAGTCCTTTTCCGCGTCGTCGTCGGCGCGCCGGGTGAGGAAAATGTCTCTGTTCTGCGCCACGGTCATGACGGAAATGTCGTCCCGGAGGGAGAACTCGTCCCGCAGGGCGCGCAGAGCGTCGACGTAGGCCTGCGCCGCGGCGGCGTCGAGCTTCAGCTCCGTGTTCTTGTCGGACAGCACGTCCACCGACACCCAGACCTCCACCTTGCCGCGGGAGATCCCGCGCTCGCCGAGATACGATTTGACCTTGTCCTCCAGGTGGGACAGGGCGCGGGGCAGCTTGACCGTGCAGTCGAGATATCTGCTGTTCACGCTCTTTATTTCAACGGTGACGTCCCTCCCGCCGTCGGGAGTGACCCGCCTCGTTCTTCCGAAAGCCGTCATGCTTCTGCTCATTTTTTGGCCGTCCTTTCGCTCAACACGATATATTTCTCCATTCTATCTTTATATTATACACCGCGGTTTTTCGGTTTGTCAAGAAGATTCGGAGTTATTCCCCGATGAAATAAGGGAAAAACGGGTCGATCCGGCGGTTTTTCAGCCCTTTTTCGCTCAGGGCGCGGAAAAGGGGGTCGGCGTGAATAACCGCGGCGATGACGGGCTGACAATCAGACGAGGACGAAAAGGAGGAGATGAAATGAAAAAGACTGCGCAAAGCGACCTTTTCTGCGAGAATTTCGGCGCCCCGAGACCCGCCCGCGGCGCCGGGGAGACCAGGCGTGCCGTCGGGGGGTTCGAAGTGGCGGACGGGACTGACGGAAGAGGGGCGAGATACTGTTCGATATTCGTCGAAGAACCCGGCCCGTCCGTTCTGGATGCCTTCTCGGACGCCGTTCTGCGGTGCGCCGGAGAATTTGCGGAGCGTGTCTGCGGGTCGCCGCCCCGGCGGGTGCTTATCGCCGGTCTCGGCAACGGAGGCGTGCCGTCTGACTCCTTCGGCTCCGCTCTCTGCTCAAGGATCGACGTGGGGATGCGCGGCGGGGTTTACGTCTGCGCCGTCGAGGCGGGAGTTCCGGCGATGACCGGCGTCGACACCGCGGATCACGTGGGCGCCGTCGCCCGCGCGGTGGGAGCGGAGCTTGTTGTGGCGGCGGATTCCCTGGCGGCGATATCTCCGGAGCGGCTGTGCAGAGTGCTCCAGATCACCGACGCCGGGATCTCCCCCGGGTCCGGCGTGTCGTCCCATAAGTCCCGGATCTCGCCCGAGACGGCGGGGTGTCCCGTTATATCCCTGGGGATCCCCACCGCCGTTCGTGGACGCCTCGTCCGCGGAGGCGGAGCGGCGGAGGGTCTGTTTACCGCCGTCGGAGTCGGGGCGGACGTCGCTTTTTTCGCCGAGGCTGCGGGGCGCGCGCTGAATTCTCTCTTTTTCGGGGAATAATCACGCCGCGGGACGCATATATATGTACGAATAACGACTTTACCGCGGGAGAAGAAAAAAGGAGGGAAGCGTCGCAAATGGACGTTCTTGAAAAAACGGCGTCGCCTGAGGAGGAAAAAACCGGAACGGCGGAGGTCGCCGGTCCGGCAGAGTCGATTGATATGCCCGAGGGAGTGGAGGGCACCCCGCTTTTGCCCGCCCCGTCGCCCGTTATGGCGGAGGACGATCCGTTTCCTCCGGACCCGGGCTCCGGAGAAGGGGCGCGACATCCCCCGACGGGCGTCCGCCCCGGCGCCGGGAGGTACATAATCATGTTTTTCTGCGCCCTGCTGGCGCTGATTTCCGTCGCGACGGCGGGCGCGGGCATATGGGACGGGATCCGCACCTCGGGGATACGTTTGCCGACTTTTCTGCTGAGGCAGGTGTTCCCCGGGGGCGTGACGGAGCTTCCGCGGACCGGCGGCAGACCGTATTTTCCGGACGGACCCGCCGTGCCGCGGATCCCGTCGGACGACGCGTCCGATCCCGGATCCATGGAGGGGAAGGACGGCGGCGACGAGGCGGGCGGCGACGAGGCGGGCGGCCTGCCGGAAACTCTGCCGATCCGCTCCGTGGACGTGTCAAGCGGGGAGAAGTTCGGCTGGTCGCTCATCAACGAGACGCCCTACGCGCCCGATCCGGAGACGACCGCGGCGCGCGAGAGGGCGACGCCGACCCTGGCTCAGATCGAAAAGGAGTACGGAAGCGGAGCCCCGGCGGTGCTGATCATCCACACCCACGGGTCTGAGGCGTTCTCCCCGGACGGGGCGGAGACCTACGGCGGGGAGGAGCAGTTCCGCTCCCTCGATCCGTCGGAGACGGTCGTCGCCGTGGGAGACGTGATGGAGGCGGTCCTGCGGGAGCGGGGGATCGGCGTGATCCACGAGAAGACCATGTTCGACGTGGCTGATTTTTCCACCGCCTACGAAAGGGCGGCGGCGGAGATACGCCGCGTGATCTCGGTCTCGCCGTCAGTCTGCTACGTCATCGACGTCCACCGGGACGCGCTGATCACCGACCGGGGAGAGTGCCTCCGCCCCGTGACCGGCACGGCGGAGGGCGCAGCGGCGCAGATGATGATCGTGGTGGGCACGGACCACGCAGGGTCCGGTCACACGGAGTGGGAGGACAACCTGTCCCTGGCGCTCCGCCTTCAGCGGAGAATTTGGGGAAAATACCCGACGCTTATGAGATCCATCGACCTCCGCTCGCCGTCCTTCAACGAACAGTACACGAAGGGGTCGCTTCTGCTGGAGGTGGGGGCGGCGGGGAACTCGCTCGGCGAGGCAAAAAGATCGGCGGCGATATTCGCAGACGCCCTGGCGGAAGAGATAACCGGAGAAAACGGCGCTTGACTAAACTGCGTTTTTTTTGTATCATATCATCGGGTGATGATAATGGATTACAAGGTCGTAAGATCGGACAGAAAGACGGTGGGGATCGCCGTGGGGCCGGACGGAGTCACCGTCCGCGCGCCGAGACGGATGACGGAGGAGAGGATCCGCAGGATCGTCGCCGACCACCGGGGCTGGATAGAAAAAAAGCTCCGCGAGGAGGAAAAACGCCTCTCGGAGGCCGCCGGGCTGCCTCCTCTGACGGAGGAGGAGATCGGTGAGCTCCGGGAGAGGGCGCGGAAGGTCCTGTCGGAGCGGGTCGCGCACTTCGCGCCCCTTGTCGGGGTCGACTGCGGCAGGATAACGGTGCGCTGCCAGAGGAAAAGGTGGGGTTCCTGTTCGTCGAGGGGCGATCTCAGCTTCAACTGCCTGCTTATGCTGACTCCCGATCACGTTATCGACTACGTTGTCGTCCACGAGCTGTGCCACCGGGTCGAGATGAACCACTCCCCGCGCCACAAGGCGCTGATGAGGCGAGTACTGCCGGACTTCCGGGAGGCGGAAAAGTGGCTGAGGGACCACGGCGTGACGGTGCTGGAGAGGCGGAGAGCAAAAACAGGCGGGACAACGCCCGAAAACGGTTGACAGAGCGGCGGGTTTTTGGTATCATAGATCCGACGGATCACGGTCTTTTCCGACCGGAATAACGAAGAAAGGTAAGAGAAAAATGACGCCCGAGAAGATTTTAGAGGACATTTATTCGAAGAGAGTCAAGAAGGTCATCGTCGACTCCGACACCTATAACGAGATGGACGACCAGTACGCCATCGCCTACGCCATCGCGTCGGACAAGATGGAGGTGCTGGCGCTGAACGCCGCGCCGTTCCACAACGACAGGAGCCGCGACTTCGGGGACGGTATGGAGAAGAGCTACGAGGAGATCCTGCGGGTGCTGGAGCATATCGGGAAGACCGGGCAGTACCCCGTTTTCAAGGGCTCGCGCACCAGGATCAGCGACGATCCGGAGCTCCGCCCCGTGGACAGCCCCGCGGCAAGAAATATTATAAAGCTCGCCCATGAGACGGACGAGATCATCTACATCCTTGCGCTGGGCGCCATCACCAACGTAGTCTCCGCGGCGATGATCGACCCGTCGATATGCGACAGGATCTGCGTCGTATGGCTCGGCGGCCACTGCTTCGACTTCCGGGATCTCGGCGAGTTCAACCTGGCGCAGGACTACGCCGCGGGCCAGCTCCTGCTGAACCTCGACGTGCCGCTGATCATGCTCCCCGCCTGCGACCACGGCACGAAGGTGCTTCAGGTGCGCCTGCCCGATATGCAGGAGATAAAGGGCGACTCCCCCGCCGCGGTGTTCTTCCGCGAGACGCTGCCGGAGGAGTTCAACGGCGACTACTACGAGAACGGATGGGAGAGGGTCATCTGGGACATCGCGGCTCCCGGCGCCGTGGCGGTGCCGGAGGGGTACGAGTTCTCCGTGATCCCCGCGCCGGTCTTCGGCGACAACTGGCAGTACGCCTTCGACAGGACGCGCAGGAAGATCATCTTCATGGAAAAGGTGGACCGCGACACGGTCATCCGCGACGCCTTCGCCTGCCTCAGCAGTCTGTGACCGGTTTTCGGAAAAAGAGGGGCGCCTGAAGCGTGGTGCTCTAAAGGACAGTCAATAAAAACCGGCTGAGGTAAGGACAATGAAGTCCTTATTTCAGCCGATTTTTTCGTCGCATATCACCGCAAGCAGGACATTTGTGTGCCAAACGTCGAAAAAAGTGAAATCTTTTGCCTTGTGGCAAAAGGTGAAATCTTCGGGCTTCGCCCTCAGGTGAAATCGAACGCTTACGCATTCGGTGAAATGAAATCCACCCACCCGCCGTCGAGGCGGATTTCACTGCCCGCAGGGCAATTTCACCGCTGCAGGCGATTTCACCCACCCTGAAAGGGTGGATTTCGTTGCCGACTGTCCTTTAGAACAGTCGGCAGACCGGCGCCCTTTTCCTTTTCCTTATCCTCACAGACTGCTGAGGCAGGCGAAGGCGTCGCGGATGACCGTGTCGCGGTCCACCTTTTCCATGAAGATGATCTTC
>CACXCL010000007.1 GCA_902766115.1 uncultured Ruminococcus sp. | reverse complement strand
CTGGTCGGGATTTACCTCGGCGACTGCGTGACCACCGCCATCGTCTGCTCCATCGGGGCGAAGGCTGATTCGCGCCGCGTCGGTCTGATCAACATCCTGTACAACCTCAGCAAAACGGCACTGGTGCTGGTCGGTGTGGGGCTGGCGCACAATTTCGGGTGGCTGAACGGCCTGTGGAACACAAACCTGAACCCCGGCGGCATCGCCGACACCAACACCATCTTCAACCTCGGATGCGCGATCCTGCTGCTTCCGCTGGTGGGAGTATACGCGAAAATAAGCAAAAAGCTTATCAAGGACAAGCCGGAGCCTGAGAACAGGTACGCAACACAGCTCAACGGGCTGAACCCGGTGTTCTTCAGCACGCCCGCGCTGGCGTTCGGCGGCTGCTTCGACGGGCTCCAGACCATGTTTGCCGCGTCGAGGAGGAGTATAGAAAAGTCGATCTCGCTTCTGTATAAATTCGACGACAAGGTCTACGCCGAGATCGTCGAAGAGGAGGACAACATCGACATGCTCGCCGACCGGGTCAGCGATTACCTGGTGCGTCTGTCCGGGCATATTACGGAGAAGGACGACATCCTGATAATGGACCAGTATTATAAGCTGGTGAACGAATTTGAGAAACTCGGCGACTACGCCAAGAATATTTCAGACACGGCGAAGGTCCTCGACGCCTCCGGCTCCCGGTTCTCGGAGGAGGCGTGCCGGGAGCTCGGTGTGGTGACGGAGCTGCTGTCGAAGATCCTCGACTACACCGCGCAGTCATTCGAGAAAAGGGACGTCGACGCGGCGCGCCACATCGAGCCGTACGAGGAAGTCATGGACGATATGGTAAACGCGCTGCACGACAATCACCTTGCCCGCCTCCGCGAGGGCAAGTGCAACATGGACGCCGGAACGTGCTTCCTTGACGTGATGAACAATATGGAATACATATCCGACTCGTGCTCAAACGTGGGCGTGGCGGTGGTGGCGCGGGTCACGCCGCAGCTGGCGCGGCAGGCTCATATGTATATCTCGACGCTGCACCAGGGCACCGACGAGTGGTACAACGAGCTGTATCAGACGGAACACGACGAATATTTCTCCCGTCTCGGCGAGGAAGTCACCGGGAGCGCGAAGTAAATTTTACGCGGGGGAGAATTTTTCCCCCCAAAAGATCTCCCCCGGACCCCCTTTCAAAAACTTTTCCGGCAAGCCGCAGGATGTACGCGGCTTGCCGGAAGGATTTTTTAGGGGTCCGGGGGCCTTTTTCAAAAAGATTTTTCCGTGAGGACTCCTTTTTCCGTATCATATTTCAGCGTATGCGTTTCTCCGTCAAGAGTAAACGTCACCCCGATCACGCGGTCGCGGCGTGTGACGTCGACCACCCTGGCATCCCGGAACAGCCTCAGCGCGCGGCTGAGTTCCGCCCGCTTGCCGTCGTCGTACTCCGCCACGTTGTCGGAGGTCATCATGACGCTCCCGAACAGGGCGTTCAGCGTGATCAGCGCCCGGCGCTGTTCCCGTGACAGCGACAGATTTCCGTCCCGGAGCAGGAACACGTCCGGATCGTTCCCGAAGAAGCAGCCGTCGAACAGACGGCGGAACACCGTATTCTGCAGCGTCACCTTGGTGGAGATCCGCTCCCGGTGCATGAATTTCATGTACCACGCGTCGTCGAACTTCAGGGACACGTCAGGGCCCACCCGGGCGTAGTCGAATCTCCCCGCGCAGTTGATCAGCGTGGCGCCGCACGCGAGGATCACCTTGTCCGGCAGGGCTTCCCGCAGGAGAGCGTACGCCCTCTCCGCCGCGGCGCAGCGGGTCTCGCCTTCGTAGGCGGGCAGGGACGCGCCGTAGAGGAAGTCCAGCTTGAAGAAATCGAACCCCATGTCGGCGTAGGTCCGGAGGCACCGCACGACGTAATCCATGGCGTCGCGACGGTCGAGATCCAGGGCGTAGAAGCCGCTCCAGTTGGCTCCGCACTTCACAGGCGCACCGTCTTGCCCCTTTTTGAACCAGTCCGGTCTCTCCCGGAACAGGCGGCTCTTTTCCTCCGCCACGAAGGGCGCCAGCCATATCCCCGCGGTCATCCCCTTCTCCTTCACGGCGGCGACCACGGGTCCGAGGCCCCGGGGGAACTTCACCTCGTCCACGTCGAGCCAGTCTCCCACGAAGGTCTCCCATCCGTCGTCGATCTGGAAAAGATCGAACCGGTCGTCGAGAGCGGCGAGGTCCCGGAGGATGATCTCCTCGCTTATATCCTGATAGTAGTTGTACCACGACGTGTAGCCGAAGATCTTTTTCCTCTCGGTGTACGGGTAGTACCGGCGGAACAGGTCGATGCCGCCCTCGTACGTTCCGGCGTAGATATAATCGCAAATCACGTATTCCTCGCCGGGGGCGAGGGTCACGCCGCCCACGTCGCTCAGCAGGGACACCGCGCCGTCCCGGCGGACCACTTCGATTATAAGATACGCCCGGCTCCCGTTAAGGGACGCCACAAAGCCGTTCGACCTGCCCCGCACGTAGAAAACGTCGTATCCGTGGAGGATCCGCTTGTCGTATTCGTAAAACGTGGCGTCGCCGTAGCGGTCGAAGGCGAAATTCCGTACCAGCACGCCGGGCAGGCGCATCACGTCCCGCTCCCGGGCGTCGCCGTAGAACTCCCGGGTCTCGGTCCAGGACTGATACCCGTTGATGAAGTAGAGGTCGCCCTTGGGGTCGGGATCTTCCGGGGTCGCCACGGTGAAAAAATCGTGACCCGTCTCGCTGTAGGACGTGAGCGTCACGCGCTCCGCCGCCTTTGCCGTCACTGTGCGGCGCGTCCCGTCGTCCGTCACGGTGAGGCGGAGCGGGCCGTCCGAAGACGGGGCGGTGAGGATACGCTCCACGCCGCCCGTCTCATAGGTCAGTCTGAAACTGCAGTTCATTATTCTTTTCCTTCCTCTTCGGGAGCGGACGATCCTTCTCCGTCCCCGGCGGGGATCTTTTTCTCCGACAGGGTCTTCATGACGCCCTTTTCGTTGTAGAGCGACAGGATGACCGCGCCCAGCACGCAGAAGGTCACCGCCACGAACGCCACGATGGTGAGTCCCGTGGGATTTGCGGTGATGTCGTTGCTGTCAAGGTTCTGGGTGGTCCCGAAGATGGCGAGGGACGTGAACACCAGCATGGCGATGGACTGTCCCCACTTCATGGCGAAGGTGCGCGCCGCGAAGAACATGCCCTCCCGGTTCTCGCCGGTGACGATGCCCTCTGCCTCCGCAACGTCGGCCACGATGGACTGGGGGATGATCCCCAGCAGAGCCATGGGGAACGCCGCCACCACGCAGATCACCACGCCGTAAACCACGCCGGGGATCGCCGGGACAAGCCTGATGAGGCCGGTGATGACGTAAGCCACGGCAAGCCCCAGGAAGCCGAACACGGTGAGCTTCTTTTTACCGAATCGGCGCACCAGCGCGGACACGAAGGGGTAGAACACGGCGGACAGGACCGTCATGCCGCCCATGAAGTAGAGGGTCCAGCTTTCGTCCAGGTTCATGGACACCTTCACGAAGAACGGCAGCCCCGTCTGGAACAGGGTGAGTCCGATCCAGTACATGATGTCCGATCCCACGAACACGCGGAAATCGCGGTTTTTGAAGGTGGACGCCAGAGAGCGGAACATATTGGACTTTGTCGGCTTTGTGTCAACGAACTCCTTCTCGTTCAGCAGGAACGTGGGGAGCATCATGCACACGCAGGCGACAACTGCCAGCACGATGAAGCAGATGCGGTAGCTCATGGGGTAGGACGCGCCGAGCCCCCGGAGCGTTCCCGCGAAAAGGAAGGGCATATACGCCAGCAGGGTGCCGGCGAAGAACGTGAGAGATATGGCGGTGGAAATGAACATCCGGTCGTCCTGAGTCTTGCCGAACTCGGAGATCAGGGCGTTGTACGGCGTGCAGTACATGGTCATGAACAGGTAGAACAGCACGATGAACACGGACACCCACGCCACGTTCCAGCCGCTGCGGTCGCCAACGGGGGGCCAGAACAGGAGCACGGTGACGATGGAGAGGGGGATCGCCGCCTTCTGCATGAAGGGGATGCGTCTGCCTCTTCTGTTGGTGCTCTTGTCGCTGAGGGACGCGATCAGCGGATCGGTCACGGCGTCGAAGATGCGGCTCAGCGCCGTGATGAGACCGAGGATCGTGAGAAATCCGAAAATGACGAGGCCGGGCCTGATGTACTGGGTCGCGCCGCCCTTGATGTCGTTTGACGAGGGCAGATAAAAGGTCACGAGCCAGGTGTTGATCACCCCGCTGAGCATGGACCAGCCCAGCTGACCGATGGCGAAGATGATCATCTGTTTTTTGGTCAGTCTTTTCATTTCGTCTTGTTGCCGCGGGACGCGGCGTCTCCTTCTGAAATTGTTATTATTTCGCGCCGTGCGCGGATTGTTCGTCAGATGCGGCGGAGCTTCATCGCCTCGCCGAAGGAGAGAAGACCGTCTTCGTCCTCGACGAGCTCGTCCCAGGAGGACTTCACCTCCCCGAACACCTCCCGGTGCTCGCCGGAGTCGTAGTAATACCTGCCTCCGAGGGATTTCCATTTCTTTTCCTCCCCGCAGAAGCGGCCGTCCCGGACCTCGCCGATCTCGCCCGCCTCCTGAGCCTCTTTTATCATCTCCTCGGTGACGTGGGAAGGTATCTTTATCCACTGGAGGACCCTGTGGTCCGGGGTGAACTCCACCACCGAGTCGAAGGCCTGCGTGTATGAGGCGATCTCGCCGTCGTCGATCTCGCCGGCTTCCTTCCTCTTTTTGAGGTCCGCCTCCACCTCTTCCCGGGAGAACAGGCCGAAATCTCCGCCAACCATGGAGAATGCCTTCGCCACTTCATAGGCGCCCACCACGTCCGCGGCGGCGAGATCCGCCTCCGTCATTTCGATATCGCCGATATCGGGCTCTTTTTCGGGCTCCGTCACGACCCCGTCGGCGGTCTTTTTCATGCCCACGGCGAGGAATCCGATGCTGAAAACGAGGCACCCCTCGACGACCTCCAGCTTTTCCGCGGCGTCGCGGAAGGAGCCTTCGGGCAGGTCGACAAAGCCGTTCAGCGTGTACTTGTATGAAGACCAACCGGTCTGCTCCCAGGTCCCCTTTTCCTCTTTTCCGGAGGAGGCGTCGCGCATCGCGACGGTGTGGTCCTCGAAAAACTCAAAGGTAATAGCTGAAAAGTCGCGGCCGTCGTCGCTTTTGAATTCTTTGGCGGGAATGTGGCTGAGATCGTTCGAGAAGGCGTTTACGACGTAGTCGACCTGCCAGGTCCCGACAATGAACTTCAGCCCTTCTCTCAGGTCGTGTTCGTCAAGGATCATTTTTTTGTCCCCCTTCGGTTTTTTGTTTATTTTGTCGGCAGAGAAACTCTCACCGTACACCATTCTACCATATATTGACGAAAAAAGCAACGGCAAATCTCGGCGCGGAGCGTAGACGGAAAACCGCCCCGCAAAACGCGGGGCGGGCGGGGAGAGTATTCAGTTTTCGATGAACGCGTCGACGAGCCGGCAATAGGAGTACTGTCCCTCCCGGTACGTGTCGAACACGCCGCTGACGGTGATCTCCGCCCCGACGCCGGGATAGTCGTCCGGGTAGACGAGCGAGCTGTCGGCGAGAACGAACTCCAGCCCCTGCGAGCAGCAGGCGGTGACGTCGCTGACGAGGCAGGCGAAATAGGTGTTTCCGTCGCCTTCGTAAACGGCGAAGGTCCCGTGCATACGGAACGTCCTTCCGAGATAATCGTCCGAATGGGCGATGATCTCATAAAGCTCGGAATACACCATCACGTCCGACATCAGCGACAGGTCCAAGTCCACGTCGCTTGACGGAGGTCCGTTTTCCTCCGCCTTTTTTTCGGGCTTCTTTCCGGCTTCGGTCCCGGAGGGCTCCGGGGCGGCGACCGCCGTGACCGCCGTGTCCGCGTCCTTTGCCTCAAGCCCATTCCGGAGCACCTCGTTCACGTTTCTCCCCTCCGGGGGCGCCTCGTCGGCGCCGCAGGAGACGAGAGGGAGCGCCAGAGCGGCGAGAAGGACTGCGGTTATTATTCTTTTCATTTTTTGATCCCTCTTATTATGGCGCCCGCGGCTGAAAATCCCGCGAAAGCCACGATATCCGCCGCCACGATGGTGGAGCCCACCGGAGTGCCGGCAAGGATCGAGACCAGCAGTCCGATCACGGCGCAGATCACCGACAGAACGGCGGAGCACACCGTCACGGAGCGGAAGCTCTTGAACACCCGCATCGCCGACAGCGCGGGGAAGATGATCAGCGCGGAGATCAGCAGCGACCCCACCAGATTCATGGCGAGGACGATGATCACAGCCACGATGACCGAAATTATCAGGTTGTAAAGGCCCGTCCTGGTTCCCGTCGCTTTGGCGAAGGACTCGTCGAAGGTGACGGAGAAGATCTTGTTGTAGAAGACGACGAACGCCGCCACCACCACCAGGGACAGAACGGCGCAGAGTATCACGTCCGTTCTCGTGAGGGTCAGGATGGAGGTGGAGCCGAACAGAGTCGTGCAGACGTCGCTGGCAAGGGTCCCGGTGCGGATGGAACTTTTCGGCGCCAGATTCATTATCAGGTACCCCATGGCAAGGGCCCCCACGGAGATCATCGCCACCGCGGCGTCGCCCTTGATCCTGGCATTCTGCCCGGTCCTCAGCAGGAGGATGGCGCAGATTATTGTGATCGCCAGCACCAGAGGTATGTTGTTGCTGAGCTTCAGCACCGTGGCTATCGCCATGGCGCCGAACGCCACGTGGGACAGCCCGTCACCGATGAAGGAGAACCGCTTCAGCACCAGAGTCACCCCCAGAAGGGAGGAGCACAGCGCGATGAGCACCCCCGCGGGAAAGGCTCTCTGAACGCCCGGCAGGGAGAAATACCGCACCAGTTTGTCAAGCATCGCCGCCATGGCTGTCACTTCCTTTCCCGTACAGGAATCCGGCTTCGCTGCCGAGATACTCTTCTCTCGTTCCGAAGAACACGTCCTTGCCTATGTGCAGGACCCGGGTGGCATAGCTTATCGCCTCGTCCACATCGTGGGAGATCATGATGACCGTGATGCCGTCGTCGCGGTTCAGCGACCGGATGAGGTTGTACATCTCCGCCGTGACCCGGGGGTCGAGACCGGAGACGGGCTCGTCCAGCAGGAGCATCTTCCCGGTGGCGCACAGCGCCCGCGCCAGGAGGACCCTCTGCTGCTGGCCGCCGGACAGCTCCCGGTAGCACCGGGAGGCGAGGTCCGATATATCCATCCGCTCCATGTTTTCCGCGGCGCGGCGCTTGTCGTCCCTGCTGTAGAACGGGCGCAGTCCCGCCCGACCGGAGCATCCGGACAGGACGATCTCCCGCACGGAGGCGGGAAAGTCCCGCTGTACCAGCGTCTGCTGGGGAAGATATCCGATCTCCGTCTGCTTCAATCCGTCGCCGAAGACGATCTCGCCGCCGAGAGGAGTCTCGAGTCCGAGGATGGTTTTCATCAGCGTGCTTTTTCCGGAGCCGTTCTCCCCCACGATGCAGAGATAGTCGCCGGAGTTTATCTCAAAATTCAGACCGGAGACGATCTCCCTGCCGTCATATCCCAGGGAAAGGTCCCGGCATGTCAGAAGTGCCATTTCGGTTCTCCTTTTCGTGATCTCAAAAATTAGTTCAGGGCTTTTTTCAGGACGTCAAGGTTGCTCTCCATGACGTCGAGATAGGTCTCTCCGTCCGCGCCGGTGGCGTTCTGGAGGGAGTCCAGCGTCAGGATGTCCTGATCCTTCGTTTTGGTGGATTCGATCACCGTTCTCGCGATGGCGCCGTCGGAGGTCTCGATCTGCAGAACGTGTTTCAGCCCCAGCTCGTCGACCTTGCCCGCAAGGAACGCCACGGTCTCAAAGGACGCCTCGCTCTCGGAGGAACATCCGACGAAGGCGGCGTAGTACGTGAGACCGTAGTCGTCCGCCATGTAGCGGAACGGGAACCGGTCCCCGAACAGGATGGTCTTCACCGGCGCTGCGCTGACGGCGTCTTCGTACTTCTTGTCCACCTCGTCCAGCTTTGCCGCGTACGCGGCGGCGTTCTTTTTATAAAGATCGGCCCTCTCCTTGTCCACGTCGGACAGGACGCCGGCGAGCTTTTCCGTCAGGAAGGAAGCGTTTTTCAGGGACAGCCACACGTGCTCGTCGTACCCGGGACCTTCTTCCTCTTCCTCTTCCTCTTCTTCTCCCTGCATTCCTTCCACCAGTTCTTCTTCCTTGGCTCTGTCGCCCAGGAGGTCGAGCAGGAGGACCACCTTCAGGTCATCGTTGCCCGAGGCGGGGACTACCTCGTCGATCCATTTGTCGGACTCTCCGCCCACGCCGATCAGCAGGTCGGCGTCTGCGATCTCGGCGATATCGTCCGTGGTGGGCTGGTAGCTGTGGAGATCCACTCCGTTGTCAAGAAGAAGGGACACCTCCACGGAGTCGGATTTGTCGCCGACGATCTGCCTTACCCAGTCGTATACCGGGAAGATAGACACCACGATCCTCGTTTTGCCGTCGTTTTTTTTCTGCTGCGAGCAGGACGCAAGCAGCCCCGCCGCCATAATGAGGCAAAGGGCGAGCGCTATTATTTTTTTCATGATCATTTACTCCTCACTGTTTTTGTCAGTCGCGGCGAACGCCGCGTAATTTTCACGATACGACCGAAGATCCAAAAACACAAAAAGGCGCAGAGACACACCGGCGCCCGGTCGGGTTGCCGGAGGTCCTTTGCGCTTGTTCTTACGCGAGGATTACGTCCCTGTCGGACACGGGCGTGGCGGGACGGCGGCAGCCGGTCGCGGGGCGCGCAGATCTGACGTGAGAAGCTCTGCGGCGGATCAGTTCGGCCGCCGCGGGTACGGTAAGAGCGACAGTCGTCAGCGCGTGACATAAGGCCTCGCAGACGGGACAGCCCTCGCCCGAACAGCGGTGGTCCGCCTCGCCGATGACGAAGAGGAGGGAGAGGACGGCGGCGGCCAGAAGGACCGCGGCGCACAGGGACAGCATGATCCTGCGTGTCTTTTTCATCTCCGTCACCTCCGTCTGAAACTTTTGCGAATGAGTCGCAAATTTGATAATCTAATTATAGCACCGATACGCCCGTCAGTCAATATAAAAATTACGATTTGCGGGGGAAACCGGGCGACGGACGAAAAAACCGCCGGTCGGCGGTTTTTGTCGGTATTTTATTCCGGCACGTCCGATCTTTCCGGATTGACGTGCTCGAACGAGGTCTTATCCTTGTGCGGGATGGGTTTCCAGCCCAGATGACGGGAGAGGAGCGCCTGAACGTCGATCGGGATCTGGATCAACAGGAACAGAGGCCAGGCCAGGGTGATGAGTACCTTCATCCCGAAGCTGACTCCCTTGATGCGCCGTCTCTCGATAATGAAGATCAGCACGGCGATGAGCGCCGTGAAGATAAAGCTTAACACCGTGGACCTCAGCCAGGTGAACAGCAGCCCGTCCGAGAGCCAGAACGACTGCCAGAATCCCGCCGTGTCGCCGACGAAGACCCTGCGGTAGGTGAGGGACCTGTCCACCAGCGGAGCCGTCACCGTCAGGATGAACTGCAGGATCTGCAGCAGCAGCATGAACAGCGGCGCCGGAGTGGTATTCACCATTATGTCGTAGACGGAGCCGCGGTGGCACGTGCCTTTTCTGAACACGTTGGTCACCAGGTCCCGGAATCTTGCGTAGAACACCAGCAGGTGGCCGCGGGACCATCTGACCCTCTGCCGCCACATGATGTGGAGGGTGGTGGGCTGTTCGTCATAGAAGACAGCGTCGTCGCAGTAGCGGATGTTGTTGAAATGGAGGATCTGGTCCGCGGTGAACTCCCAGTCCTCGGTCAGAGACACGTAGGGCCACCCGTCCTTTACCACGTTGGAGTTGACGAGATACCCCGTGCCCTGGACGCGGGTGGAGCATCCGAGCACCGTCCTGCCGCGGCTCTCGAGGCGGCATCCCACGGCGAAATACATACCGTAGAGACCGGAGATGAGGTTCGTACCGAAATTCTTGGAATTTCTGAAGGAGGTGATGACAGACTCCCTGTTATAGTACTCGAACGCGTCGTTCATCCGGGCGATATAGTTGCGGTCCAGAATGTTGTCCGCGTTGAAAAGGAAGAATCCGTCGTAGTTCTGCGTCCCGTAGTCCCGCTCGATGCAGGAGAACAGGTATTTGAACGCGTAACCCATGGTGTTCTCGGCGGGGTTGTTGTACTCGTACACCGTGGCGCCGTGCTCCCGGGCGATGTCCGCCGTCCTGTCGCTGCAGTTGTGAGCGATGACGAACACCTGGAGCATATCCTGAGGATAGTCGTTCTTCTTTATGGATTCGATAAGTCCCGCAACAACTTCTTCCTCGTTGCGGGCAGGGATGATAAGTCCGAATCTGTTTATTTTATCCGTCCGCGGGACCGATTTTTTCCGGAACACGCCTACGATGGCAAAAACGACAAAATGGACCGTGATCGCTCCCAAAAGGGAAAACAGAACGGTCATTATCACGTTGATTGTCGTAAAGTAATCCATTTTTCCAATTTCCGTTTCTCAGACTGTCGGCGAAAAACGGTTCCTCGCTTGTTTTTAGTTCTTTTCTCCGCCCGGAATGTCCGGGAACCTCTCGGCGATCTTCTCCCATATCACGTCCGCGGCGCGCTCGGCACCGAAATTATCGTGATACTCCCGCGCGGCGCGGCGGTACGGCTCCAGCAGCGAGTCGTCCTTCGCGAAGGCGCGGATGAGCTCCACCGTTTTCTCCGGGGAGAACTCTTTTATTGCGCAGCCGACCGTGTTTATGTAGTGATCGGCGATGTTTTTCTCGATGGAATTTGCAAAATGGGTGATAACTGACGGGACCCCGAAGAAGGTGGGCTCCGCGATGATGTTGCCGCTCTTTCCGCAGAACAGGTCGGCGGCTGCCTCGAGCTCCAGTATCCTGTCCGTGTATCCGTAGGGGCGGAAGGTGACCTCGTCTGTGCTCTTCAGCGTTTTGAGGTAACTGAAAAGCTCCTCGTTTTTGCCGCAGACCGGGATGACTGTCAGAGGAAAGCGCTCTTTTACGAGCAGCTCGGTGATCCTCTTCATCTTGCCGATGCCGTAGCCTCCCTCCGCCAGAACGACGGTGAAGTTGTCCTCCGGGATACCGAACCTGCGGCGAAGCTCCTTCTTGTCCCCGGTGATGCGGAACGCCTCGTTCCTGATGAGGAACGGGACAAGCTTCAGGTTGTCTTTGTTGTACCGCCTGCTCCGGAGCCCGAGCTCATATCCCTTCGGCATACTGATCAGCACAAGGTCGCTCTTGTAGTCGAACAGCTTGTTGAGCCGCGCGTCGGGACAGTAGACGATGGTCAGGGGTTTGTTTTCCTTCAGCTTTTCGGCGTAGTAGTTCGTCGCCCAGTGGGTGCTGAACACCACGTCGGGCTTCAGTTCCCTCATGTGTTCGATCCCGCGCGAGGCGGCG
>CACXCL010000006.1 GCA_902766115.1 uncultured Ruminococcus sp. | reverse complement strand
GGCGAGGTAAAAGCTCACCGGCACGGCAGGCGACTGCGTGCAAATGTAAACCCTATCCGGAGCAACACCGTATGCGGAGTCGCGCCGGCCATTCCCCACGAACCGCTGTTCGCGGTTCGCCGGGGACCCTGGCGGCAGGCGCGGTGCCGGTCCGGCATATTCCGCGGGTGGCTTCAGGCGCACGGCAACGTGCGTCGCAGACAGATGGCAGCCGCGCGCCACGGCGCGTACAGAACCCGGCTTACAAGCCCGCTCAAAAATACCCCGCGGTGAAAACCGCGGGGTATTTTTATCACGCGCCGCAGGCCGCGTATATCACGTCGCCGCCGCAGGCGGCGATATATCACACCTTCCGCCGCAGGCGGCGATATATCACACCGCTGCTCCGGGGAGGGAGGGCCGTTTCAAACGCCGAAGCGCCTCCCTGCAGGCAAATAATTTGCTTTTCTCCTCTTTCTATGGTAAAATGTAGTGAATTAAACAGAAAGGTAGCGTATCATGCCGCGTTTTTTTATTGAAGAAGGAGCCGCCGCTCCCGGAGTCGGCGACCTTTACACCGTCTCCGGCGACGACGCGCGCCATATCGCCTCGTCCCTGCGCATGAGAGAGGGAGAAGAGCTCATCCTCTGCAACGGGGCGGGCAGGGACTTTCTCTGTTCTCTTGTCTCGGTCGGTCGTGAAGTGACCGCCCGAGTCCTCTCCGTCTTCCCGAGCCGGGGCGAGCCGCCCTACCGCGCCGCCGTCTATCAGGCGCTGGTCAAGGGGGACAAATTCGACTCCGTGGTGCAGAAATCCGTGGAGTGCGGCGCCGCCTCAGTCACTCCGTTCCTGTCGTCCCGGTGCGTGTCGAGGCCCGACGGCAGCACACTCCCGAAAAAAACGGAACGCTGGCGGAAGATCGCCGCGGAGGCCGCCATGCAGTGCGGACGGGGCGTCCTGCCCGGCGTGGGCGACGCCCTGCCGTTCTCCGACGCTGTAAAAAAAGCCGCAGGCGCCGACATTCCGCTTTTCTGCTACGAGGGCGGCGGTGAGCCTCTCCGTGAAGTTCTGCGGGGAAAGACCCCCGGCACGGTGTCCGTGATCATCGGTCCGGAGGGAGGTTTTTCCGCCGAAGAGGCGGCGGAGGCCGCCGCCGCGGGCATGAGGACCGTATCCCTCGGAGAGCGGATCCTACGCACCGAGACCGTCGCCCAGACTGTCCTTTCCTGCCTCTCCTACGAGTTTGAACTGTAAAACAGGTTCGCCCTTATTCGGCACAAAAACGGCAAAATCAACCCTTATGATCCCGTTTTTTTGCATTATTCATAAAAAATAGTACAAAAACCTATTGAAATCTCACAAAGAATAATGTAAAATATTGTGCAGAATGAAAAATCCGCGGTCCGGATCGCGGTAATCTTCGCGACGGACCCGAGACCCGCGGCGCGGGCGGTCAGAGTATCGTTCCGTGCCGACGGAGCGAATTTTTTTGCCGCCTCGGGCGGCGGAATGGAGAGAGTTATGTCTAACCGTCTGTTTCAAGGAATAATCCACCAAATGCGCGACTCGGTTGACCGTGTCATCGGGGTCCTTGACGAAAACGGCGTGATTATCGCGTGCAGCGAGCTGGTAAAGATCGGCGAAACCAGGAACGAGGTCCGCGACGAGCTGGCCTACACCACCGAGGCGGTCACCTCCCTCGGCTACACCTACCGCCCCATCGGCACCGGTTCCAAGTGGGAGTACGTCGTGTTCGTCGAAGGAGAGGACAAGCTGGCGGACAAGGTCGCCACGGTCCTGTCCGTGACTCTCGCCAACATCAAGAATCTCTACGACGAAAAATACGACAAGAGTTCCTTCATGAAGAACATCATCCTCGACAACATCCTGCCGAGCGATATTTACATCAAATCTAAGGAGCTCCACTTCAATGCGGAGGAATCCCGCGTGGTGTTCCTCGTCAAGTTCCACACCAGGACCGATACCCTCCCCTTCGACCTGATGCAGTCCATATTCCCCGACAAGAACAAGGACTACGTCATCAGCGTCGGCGAACAGGATATCGTTCTCATAAAAGAAGTCAAGCCGAAGACAGACGTCAAGGAGGTCGAGAAGATCGCCCGCAACCTTGCCGACACGCTCAACTCCGAGTCCTATGTTAAGGTATCCATCGGCATCGGCACCACGGTCGACAACATCAAGGACCTCGCCCGCTCCTTCAAGGAGGCGCAGGTGGCTCTTGAGGTCGGGAAAGTCTTCGACACGGAGAAAAATATCATAAGCTATGAAAATCTGGGTATCGGGCGGCTGATCTACCAGCTTCCCACCACCCTCTGCGAGATGTTCCTGCAGGAGGTTTTCAAGAACGGTTCTCTCGACGCCCTCGACCGCGAGACGCTCCAGACGATCCAGTGCTTCTTCGAGAACAACCTGAACGTCTCCGAGACGTCGCGCAAGCTCTTCGTACACAGGAACACTCTCGTGTACAGACTCGAAAAGATCCGCAAGCTGACCGGACTCGACCTGCGGGAATTCGATCACGCCATTACCTTCAAAGTCGCTCTCATGGTCAAGAGATACCTGACCGCGAAGCCCGTCAAATTCTGACCTCCTTCGATCAATAATCAAAAGCCTGTGCAGGGATGTAACAGTCTCGACCGCCACGTAAACGGGAGTGGGCGGCGGCTGTTCACTCCCTGTAATGCTTTGATACGGGACAGAAAAAAACGTTTTGAGACGAACACGGCCGAGCCGCCGCACCGCGGCGCAATGGAGAGAATTATGATTGATTTCAAAAACGTAGTCATGGAATATCCGAACGGAAACGTCGCCCTGAAGGGGATCAATCTCCACATCGACGACGGCGAGTTCGTATTTATCGTGGGGCAGTCCGGAGCGGGCAAGACCACTCTGACGAAACTCCTCCTCTGCGAGGAAAAGGCCTCGAACGGTCACATCATCGTGGGCAACTACGATCTCTCTCGCATACCGAACTACAAGATCCCCCACTACAGGAGGAAGCTGGGTATGGTCTTCCAGGACTTCCGCCTTCTTCCCAACAAAACGGTCTACGAAAACGTGGCGTTCGCTATGCAGATCGTCGGCACTCCGGCGCGGAAGATCCGCCGCAGGGTGCCCGCGATCCTCAACACGGTGAACCTCAGCGACAAGCACAACTCGTTCCCGGATGAGATTTCCGGTGGCGAGCAGCAGCGTGTGGCTCTCGCCCGGGCGCTGGCGAACAATCCGGACGTCATCGTCGCCGACGAGCCCACGGGAAACATCGATCCCGAGATGTCCCTTGAGATCATGAACCTGCTTCTCAAGATCAACAAACTGGGCAAAACGGTCATCGTCGTCACCCATGAAAAGGAACTGGTGGACTACTATCAGCAGCGTGTGGTGATGATAAAGGAAGGCGTCATCGTCGAGGACAGAGTGGGAGGTATGTTCGAATGAAAAGCTTCAGGCCTCTTTATTTCTTGATCGAGGCGTTAAAATCGCTCAAACGCAACGGCGTCATGACTCTGGCGTCCGTCGCCGTACTGATGAGCTGCCTTATCGTCATCGGAGGGTTTTCCCTTCTCGTCTACAACATCGACGTCAACCTGGAGCAGTTCGGCGAGATGAACAAGATCGCCGTGTTCTGCGAATTCGACGCCTCCGAGGACGAGATCACAAGCCTGCAGAAGACCATCGAGGAGCTGGACAATGTCAAGGATGTGGTCCGGCACACGAAAGAGGAAAGGCTCGAGGAGTTCAAAAAGGACCACGTTGACGCATACGGCGACATCACCAGCGAGGAAAACCCGCTGTCCGATTCCCTCGAGATCACCTACAAGAGCACCGACACCAAGAAGATCGAAAATCTCTCCTACGAGCTGGAGAAGCTGAAGAGCGAGGGGCAGATCAGAAAGATCAGCAACAGATACACCCTCTCGAAGAAGATCGACAACTTCAAGCATACCGTGATGATGATATTCATATGGTTTCTTGCGATCCTGCTGGTGGTGAGCGTGTTCATCATCGTCAATACCATCAAGCTCGCCCTGATATCCAGGAAGAACGAGATCGGGATAATGCGCTATATCGGCGCGACAAAATGGTTTATCACCCTGCCGTTCATCATCGAGGGCATGTTGATCGGTCTTGCGGCGGGGGTGCTGGCGTTCCTCATCACAAAGCTGGTGTATAACACCGTGGTAGTGAGAGCTTTCAACGTGGCGACGTTCATTTCCATCGCCGACTTCGCCAGGATCGAGCCCACGTTCATCGTCGGATTCATCCTGATAGGCGTCGTCACCGGCGTCGTGGGAAGCTTCATATCCCTCGTCAAGTATCTGAACACCTGAAATCCGTCCTGCAGCCGCACCGCAAAGAAAGGAGACCGGATCATGAAAATCAAAAAGTATCTGAGACACATCGTATGTCTGCTGTCCCTTCTCGCCATACTGACGGCGGGGATCACCATGCCGTCCGCCGCGGAAAACTCCGACGCGACGGTACAGTCCTACGAGCAGAAAATGGCGGAGCTTGAGGAGCAGGCGAACGCCGCCCGCGCCGGAATAGAGGCTACGGAGGGCGATATAAGCAATTCCATCGAGCAGAAGCAGTACCTTGACCAGAGCATATCGGCGACCTACGGCAAAATGCAGGTCGCGCAGGCCATGATCGACGAGCTCGACGGCAAGATCGAAACGAAGAACGCCGAGATCGCGGCGATGGAAAAGAAGATCGAAGAACGCTGGCAAACGTATAAGGACAGAATGGTCGTTATCGCAGACGACGGAAACCTGTCGTACCTGGAGATGCTCCTCGACGCGGGCAGCCTTGATTCCTTCTTCTCGAATTATGACGCCATCGCGTCCATCGTGGAGTACGACCATCAGGTGATGAAGGAGTATAAGGATACCGTCGAGAGCCTCAACCGCTCGAAGGAGGAGCTCGCCGTCGCCCAGGAGACCCAGGAAGCTACCATAGCCACACTTGAGCAGGACGAAAAGTACCTTGAGGAAGCATCCGCGCAGGTGGACGGTCTGCTTGGCGAGCTTAAGAAACAAAAGGAAGAATACGAACAGAACTACGCGTACTATAAGGCCGAAGAGGAACGGATCTCCGCAGAGCTTCAGGAATACATGAGGCAGCAGGCGACTCAGAATCCCGTGTATATCGGCGGCGCCTATATATGGCCCCTTAACGGATATACCAACGTGTCGTCGGGATTCGGCAACCGCGTACTGTACGGAGTGGCTGATTTTCACCGCGGGCTCGACATCCCCGCCGACGCGGGAACGCCAATTATGGCGTGCAACGGCGGAACGGTGGTCCGCAGCGAATATCACTACAGCTGGGGCAACTACGTGCTCATCGACCACGGCAACGGTCAGTCCACCCTCTACGCGCATATGACCGCCACGGCGGTGTCCGCCGGCGCCACCGTCTCCCAGGGAGACGTGATCGGGTACGTGGGGCAGACCGGCAACGCATACGGC
>CACXCL010000005.1 GCA_902766115.1 uncultured Ruminococcus sp. | reverse complement strand
TTTTCAGGAACAATCTCGAACTCTATAATGCCCGCTTTTCCTCCAAAGGCGATTGTTCCAACATAACCTTAGGAGGCGGTCGCTCTATCCTGCTGAGCTACGGAGACATATTCTGTTCGCGCCGCGGCATTTCCGGCGCGACTTATATTCTATCACAGCGGGCGGGGAAAATCAAGCCCCAAAACCGATTTTTCACCCGCCGCCGTCTTTTTTCACCGTATGGGCGAGCCGCCTTGTGAGAAACTGCGCGCAGAGGCCGGTAAACAGCCCCGTCACGATGCCCGAGAGCACGAGAACGGGTGTGTACGCCAGCACAGCGGCAGTCCGGTACACTGCCACCGCCGCGGCAAGCTGCCCGGCGTTATGGAACACGGCGCCGATCACCCCGGCGACCCAGATCTGCTTTTCCGTAAGGACCTTTTTTACGAGCAGAACGATCACGAATGACAAAAGACCGCCGGCGAGGGAGAATATCAGAGACGGCAGTCTCCCTGTGAAGATCCCTCCGAGTATGATCCTGCAGATCAGTATCCCGAAAGCGTCCGCCGGGCCTATCGCCATCAGCGCCCACACCGTCACGATGTTGGCAAGCCCCAGCTTTATCCCCGGGATCGGCGCTATGGGAGGGATCTGCGCTTCCACCACAAAAATGACCAGTGCAAGCGCCGTGAGGATCGCGTCTCTCGTTATTCTTTTCGCCATGACGGTCTCCTTCCAACATTAACGACCTTGATCACCTTGCCTCCGCGTCGGCACCGCTGCCGCCCCCCGCGGGCCTGATGACAAGTCTGTGCGGCAGGCACACGATCGGCGCGTTCCCGTCGGACAACCACCCCATTCTGACGCAGGTCTTGTCGGGGCAGTCCGCCTCGGATACGCAGATCTCGCCCGGCCTCACCGTCACCACGTTGTGTCCGCCTCCCGGAGCCGGGATATCGTACGACTTTTCTTCGGTCACCCGGTCGAGATAGACCGTCATGACGACCTTGCCGTCGGAGACTATTTCCACGGCGCGCCCGCCGCGCCTCCCCGCAAACAGGAAGACGGTGAGAGCGATACATATCGCCGCCGCCGCCGCGATCGCGGCGATCCAGACTCTGGTCTTAATCATTGCCGGTCACCTCGACGGAATAGGGCGATCCCTTTTCCTGCTCAAATTCTGAAGCGACTTCCGGCGTGATGATGAGCTTTCCGCCGTCCGTCACGAGGATCATCTCAAAATCCCGTTTTTCCCGCCAGTACTCCTTGGCTCTCTCCGGACCCATCACAAACAGCGCGGTGGAGAGCCCGTCGCAGCGCATGCCGTCCTTTCCGATCACCGTGACCGAGACCAGTCCCGACTGCGCAGGATACCCGGTCGCCGGGTCGATTATGTGCCATCTTGTGACGCCGTCGTCATCCACGAAGTATCTCTCGTATCCGCCGGACGTGGCTGCGGTCCCGTCCCGGAGAGGAAGCGTTCCGATCACACCGTCGCCTCCCGGATCGCGCACGGCGATCCGCCAGGGCGTGCCGTCGGGCTTCGTCCCCACGGCTCTTATATTGCCTCCGAGATCAAGGAGCGCGGAGGTGACGCCGTCATTCTTCAGCATCTCCGCCAGCCTGTCGCCGAGATATCCCTTCGCCACCGCACCGAGATCGACCATGGATCCCTCCGGCAGGGACGCTTTGCCGTCGCCTGCGGCGACGTTCTCATATCCGATCCGTCGGGTGATCCCGTCAAGTTCTTTCCCATCCGGCACCCGGTATTCGCCTGTGGTGAACCCCCACGCACGGACGGCGGGGTAGACGGTGATATCAAGCGCGCCGTCCGTCTCACGGCAAAGGTCGAGGGCGTCTTCAAGCAGCCTCTCGGTTTCCTCCGACAAATCCGCACGCCCTTCGCGGTTGAGGCGGGCGATCTCGCTGTCGCCGACCGTGACGGATATCTTCTTTTCAAGCTCCGCGGTCGCATCCTTCAGTTTATCGCCCTCGTCAGTCCCGCCTCCGTAGTACCTCACGGACATGTACGTGTCCATCGCGAAAAAATCGGCGGTCTTCTGTGCGTCATGGCGCGAGCAGGAGGTCAGAATAAGCGCGAAAACGACGCAAAAAAGTATGTTTTTTTTCATTCCGCACTCCTTTCCCCGATCACCGCCGAAAAACCTGAATCGGCGGCGCTCGTTAGAACGCCGCCGCTCCGGTCATGACTCTTACGGATATATTCTCAGTCGCCTTCCTCTTCGGTCTCGACTTCGTTCTCGTTTCCGGTCTCAACGCCGTTGTCCTCGCCGCCGGATCCGTCAACTTCTTCATTTGCCCATGATTTGAGGTAGTATACAATACCGTCGTCGTCGAATATTTCGGTGTCTTTGGCTCTGGTGTCGGGCTCTACACCGTTGAGTTCGAAGATCCAACCCGTGACGACGCCCTTGGCTTTGCTTTCCTTCTTGTTCTTTATGGAGGTTATACTCTCTGTTGTCTCATCATATGTGAACTTGATCCCGTTGGCCTCAAGGATTTCCCTTGTCGCCTGGAGGACTGTCGGCGGATTAGCTTCGGTCCCCTTTATATCAGCCCACATGGGACCGGCGATCAGAGTTTCCTTTTCCGTACCGTCCGCGTTCTGCTTGGACTCGATCACGGTGAGGAAGACGTGCGCAGTCACAGGCTTCGAGCAGGAAGCGAAATTGAGGCATGCGAACAGTGCGACGAAAATAAGCGAGAGGATCCTGAACTTTCTCATTTTGAAAACCTTTCCTTTCTCCTTGTCCGCGCTTTATGACTCTCTGTCGCGGACGTCACGGGACGCGCCGTGTACGGCGACTTTTTCCCATACAAATAATATACAATATTTGCGCCGATTTGTCAACAATTATTTCACTATAAATTAACGCGGGCGCCGTATTTCAGTTCAGGATCGCGACTCCCGCGCTGATATAGACGAAATAGAGCTCCGCGACGGCGAGGACTGCGCACAAAGCGAAAGCAAGAGATGAATACCGTCCCGCCCGCGCCGCCGTCAGTATGACTGCAAGAAGAGACAGCAAAAGGGAGACGAGGGCGACGGCGAACCTTCCTCCGAAGAACAGGGGACACCAAAACAGCGCGAGAAAATAGCCCGCCAGGGCGGAGAAGAGCGGGCGGCACCTGCATCCTTCCATCTTGAAGGTGAGGGCGGAAAGGACGCCGAATATGGCGTACAGAGCGATCCAAAGAAAGAACGTCACCGGGATCGGCGCCGAGAACGGCGGAAATCTCAGCAGTCGGCGGAAGACGGTCAGATTCCCACAGTTGAGCCAGGTGAGTATCCCCGCCACCTCCGCCGCCGCGACGAAAACGATAAGGCTCACCTTCAGCCCGCCGAGGCAGGAGAGCTCCCGCTTTATTTTTTTGAACATAAAAATCACCTCACACATAGGTATGAGGCGATCTTTTCCTTTATTCTTTCGGGCGCGTCCAGCCGTCGATCCCGCCGCGCTCCAGAGCGCAGACGATGCGTTCCCGGACGGATCTGTGATCCTCTCCGAGCTCTTCAAGAAGTCTGTTCATCCGTTCCCGCTCGGTCTCCCCGTCCTCAGGACATACCCTCGGCAGGACCGGCAGGGAATTGTACTCGACGAAGGTGGGTATCTCCCGCTCCCTCACGTAGATCATCGGTCTGATGAGCCGCAGTTTTTCATACTCCGTCACGGGAGAAAAACACCCGATCCTGCCGCCGTACAAAAGATTCAGCATAAACGTGGAGGCGGCGTCGTCCATGTGATGCCCCAGCGCCAGCGCAGTACACCCCAGCCGTTCCGCCTCGTTCACCAGTGCGCCTCTTCTGAGCTTTGCGCAAAGACTGCACGGATTGTCCTCTTTCCGCCGGTCGAAAACGATCTCCGCAATGTCCGTTTTCACCACCGTGTGGCGGACGCCGATCCTCTCGCAGAACTCCGTCAGCGGGGAATAGTCCGCCGGGGCGATCTTCTGCGTCGTCACGTTCCCGAAGCACGGATCCGCCGTCAGCGCGCAGAGCTCGAACGAATAATCCTCAAAACGGCGCAGACTGTTCAGTATAAAGAGAAGAGCGACGGAGTCTTTGCCTCCGGAAAGCCCCACGGCGATCCGGTCGCCGGGCTTTATCATGCCGTAGTTTTCCACGGCTCGCCGTACCGCGCTCAGCGCAACCTGAATATCTTTCAAAACGCACCTCCCGTCCCGTGTCAAAAAGCGATCCCGGGAATATGATGACAAGGGAGACAAGATGTCCCCCGGAAGGAGATTATTCTATGGCAACAAAAGTCTACATAGATCAGGGTCATAACCCGGTCAACCCCAACGCCGGAGCCGAGGGAAACGGACTCCGCGAGCAGGATTTGGTCTTCGTCATCGGCAGGGAGCTTGCGGACGTTCTGGACGCCAACGGCTTTGAGACGCGGCTCTCCCGCCCCTCTGCGACGACACAGCTCGGGACCTCCCTCGCCACCTCCCTTGCCGCCCGGGTAAACGGCGCCAATTCATGGGGCGCAGACTACTTCATCAGCCTGCACACAAACGCGTCCTCGGTGGAGAGCGCGTCGGGATCCGAGGCGTTCGTATACAGCAGGTCCAGTCCGGCGTATCCGCTGGCGGAGAACATACTCTTTCAGCTGAATTCGTCCACGGGGCTCCGCAACAGGGGAGTTATGCCTCGGCCGTCCCTGTACGTACTGCGGCGCACCGCCATGCCCGCCGTGCTGGTGGAGCTGGGCTTCATCACGAATCCCTACGACGCGGAGCTGATGCGCTCCAGACCCACGGAATTCGCCGTAGGCGTGGCGAACGGACTGCTCGCCTACCTGGGATTACTTTGACTCGTCCCCGGGCAGAAGATCCGGGCGTCTCTCTTTTGTAAGTTCCCGTGATCTTTCCAGCCGCCACTTGTCGATGTTGGCGTGATGCCCGCTGAGGAGCACCTCCGGCACCTCCATGCCGTGGAACACCGGGGGTCTCGTGTACTGGGGATATTCCAGCAGCCCGTCCGAGAACGATTCGTTCTCGTAGCACTCGGGGTCGGACAGCACGCCGTCGCAGAGCCGTCCCACCGCGTCCACCAGGATGCAGGCGGGTATCTCGCCGCCGGTCAGCACGTAGTCGCCGACGGAGATCTCGTCGTCAACGATCTCGTCGATGATCCGCTGGTCTACCCCTTCGTAATGGCCGCACAGAATGATGAGACCGTCTTCCTTTGACAGAGAACGGGCAAGATCCTGCGTCAGCAGCTTTCCCCTGGGGCTCATGTATATGACCCGCGCCCGCGGCGCGTCCTCTCCACGATTTTTTACAACTGCAGAATAACAGTTCCAGATAGGCGGAGCAGCCATGAGCATCCCTTTGCCGCCGCCGTAAGGCGTGTCGTCCACTCGTCTGTTCTTATCCTCGGAATAGTCCCGGATATTGTGGACCCGCACGTCCAGCGCACCGCTTTTTCGGGCTCTGCCTATAATGCTTTCCGACAGCACCGTGTCCACGAGATCCGGGAAGAGCGTCATCACGTCGATCCTCACGTCACTCACCCATCCCTTCGATGAGTCGGACGTATACGCCCGCTCCGTCGCCTTCGGTGATCTGCTTCTTTATGAATTCGCTGACGCCGGGGATCATGAACTCGCTGCCGTCGTCCTTTTTCACCACGTACAGATGCTGGACCCGGTCGGTGATGAGATCTGCGAGAGTGCCGATCCGCTCGCCGCTCTCCTCGTCGACGACGGGGAGACCTATCACATCCGCCACGAAAAAGTCACCCTCGCCGAGAGTGAAGGAATCTCTGTCGGCGAAAAAGACCGTGCCCCTCATGGCGATGGCGCGGTTCATGTCGTCCAGTCCCTCGAGTTTTACCACCACGGCGCCCTTGTGGACGAAGGTACGCTCTACCTTCCATTCTCTCATGGAGCCGTCCTTTTCTCTTGTGTAGAGCGTTTTCACCTCTGCCAGCGTCTCGGGCGAGTCGGCGAAGCTTTTGAGTTTGATCATCCCGGCGACTCCGTGGGTGCCGGAGACCGCCGCGCATTCAAGGTATTTTTCCATATTTACGAACCTTTCGGCATAATTTCATTCTCTGAAAAGTATATCACGGATCGCGTCTCAAATCAACATTTTTCGTCGCAAAACAAAAGTCCCCCTCGGGACGTACTCCGTAAAGAAGTTGCTTTGAGGTTTCAATCACCGTCTCAAAAGGATATGAGACAGGCGTGACCACAACGGTCACG
>CACXCL010000004.1 GCA_902766115.1 uncultured Ruminococcus sp. | reverse complement strand
GCACGTCCGGTTCTGTGAGGGGCAGTAGGCAAGCCTTTCACGTACACAGATTCTTTGAAAGGAGTGTCGAGACTGTCTACTCGACGAGACAAAATGAATATGAATACCGTTTTCTCATCGGCGAAGATCATGCTTCCCGACGTGATCGATCCGGAAAAATGGGCGGTGATAGCCTGCGATCAATTCACTTCCGAGCCGGAATACTGGGAGGAATGTGAGAGGATCATCGGAACATCGCCGTCAGCATATGATTTCATCCTTCCTGAGGCATTTCTCGGGACTGTAAAAGAAACAAAGAAAAAAGAGTCGATCCGTAAGGCAATGAAATCGATCGAAAATTATCCGACATATACGGTCGAAGGATTTATTGCGCTCGAAAGGACTCTTCCGGATCATACCGTAAGAAGAGGTATAATCGGAAAAGTAGATCTCGAACATTACGACTATTCCCCTGAGTCCTCTTCCCTGATAAGACCAACCGAAAAGACGGTTGTGTCACGCATTCCGCCGAGAGTCAGAATCAGATCGGACGCCACGGTCGAGATCCCTCACATTCTCGTTTTCGCAAGACCCGGATGCAGATTCATAAAAAAGGCTTTTTCTCTCACAGAGGGGAAAAAGCCTGACTACGACTTTGAATTGATGATGGGAGGCGGGAGCGTCAGAGGTTATTCTCTGTCCGGCAAAAGCTCAACCGAGCTTGAAAAAGAGATAATGACCTATGAGGACGAAAACCGGGATATCCTATACGCAGTCGGTGACGGAAATCATTCTCTCGCAGCCGCGAAAGCGTTTTACGAGCAACTCAAAGCAGTACTTGGAGACAGCGCGCTCAACCATCCTGCAAGGTACGCCCTTTGCGAGCTCGTCGATATAAGCGACGACTCCATATGCTTCGAACCGATCTATAGGATCATGACCGGATGCGATCCTGATAACGTTCTGAGAGGGCTTTCCTCTGTTTGCGGCGCCGACGGAGAACAGAAATTCAAAGCAATTACGGCAGACGGAGAATTTGAAATGTCCTTCACCGATCCCCGTCACCCCTTGACCGTCGGGACGCTCCAGATCTTTATCGATGAGTATATCAAAGATAATCCGGGAGTAAACTGCGACTATATCCACGGAGAAGAAAACCTGCTGTCACTTGCACGAAAAAAAGGAAACGTCGGTTTTCTTTTCGACGGTATCGAGAAAAACGATCTGTTTGATCAGGTCGCGGAAAACGGAGTTTATCCGAGAAAAACATTTTCCATGGGCGAAGCGAAGAGCAAAAGATACTACTACGAGATGCGGTCGATAGTCAAATAAAAAAGTGCCGCAGGATCGACACGATCCTGCGGCATATTTTTATGATTTACCGTTCGCTTTCGCGTAGCTGGTGTACATGAGCGCAAAGCAATCTTCAATTTCAGAGTTCTTATCGTCAAACATGTTGATCATCAAAGAATTCATAGCCAGCTCCAGTCTCAGGGAGCCCATCTGGTTGCGCGCTTCATCGTAGCTCATTGCTTCTACGCGAGACAATGTCTGAGCGGACAGAGTCGCAAGTCTGTCAAACGCTTCTCTGTTGGCATCGTCAACGGGATCAAATCCGATGAAAGGACTTGTTGCGGAATCAAGATTTTGTTTCTTTGCGCCGTGAAACTCATCTCCCCAGTCGCTGATAGGCTTGCCGTAATCAGGATAGGTGATGAAGATATTGCCTGTGTCCTCGATGTTCATTTTGTAATCATCGTTCAGTTTTCTTATCACATCGGGATTCTGCAGATCGTATTCCCAGTTGACGCCTTCCGCACCGTACTGAAGGATGGTCCTGAAAGTGGTGTCGGTGTTGAGCAGAGTGATGATTTCCATCGAGCGGGAAACGTCCTTGGTGTACGGACTCACCGCAAACATCGTCTTGAAGACGTCGTCTTCATCGGCATAGGGACATGCGTGGATCTTGATGTAATAGTCGTCGCCGTACTTATCAAACAAGGTATAATCGCCTTTGACGACGCCGACGGCAAACTTCTCGCCGTCCTTGACGGTACCGTTGCCGACATAACCCAGCTCTTTCAGCTGTTTCATCAAAAGAATGCAGTCATATACTTCGGGAATGTCAAGCACGGAGGATGAGAACTCAACGGTAGACTTGTTCGTATAATCGCTTATGATCCTGTCCCCGATGAGAGACCACTTCCCGTCCGAGGAGAAATAAACCATATTGCCGGCGTCAACTTCACCGAGCAGCGGGACAACTCCGTCAAGCTTCATATTGCCGATATCGAGGATAAAATCCCTGCAGTCCTTGAGAGATTCCATCTCGTCGATATCATAGTCGTACTTCTCGCAAAGCTCTTTATTGATCAGCAGCAGCTGGTATTCGCCGATGACGTGGTTATTCGGGATAGCGTATACGCCGCCCTGATTCACGCACTCAAGAAACGTGGGGTAGACAAACGTTCTCAAAAGCCTGCTGTTGGTGTTAAGCTCACCGTCAAGCATTTCGACAAGGTTGTTGTCTATATAGTTCAAATAGTTCTCGTATCCCCTAATGAGGAAGATATCAAGCTGGTCTTCTTTGACCGCCGGATAATCGGACGTATCCTCTGCAGGATCGTCTTTTCCCGTATCGGTCTCCGTCTGCTCGGCCTCGTATTCGTCAAGGGTCAATCCTTGTTTTGCAAGCTCGATCTCTTTGAGTCTTCTCTTCTCAGCCTCTTCTGCCTGACGCTTTTCAACGTCGGCTATGCCGTTTATCTTCGCGTCGATGGCTTCCTGATACTCGGCGTCGGAAACAGCATGAAGCTCGATATGAGTCATGAATTTCTGCTCCGCTATTTTGTTAAGCTGTTCTTCGACCTTTTTGACAGCATCCTGCGAAGTACCGGCGTCCGTGGGAAGCCACAAGGACAGAGTCATGGGACGGCGGACGGTGGTTGTGGTTGAAGACGTATTCGTTTGACCGGTCTCCTCTTCTTCGGTCTTTTTACTTCCGGAGCAGCCGGTCAATACGGCAGAAAGAACGAAAATCACACTAATCAGTATGCAAATCAGTTTTTTGCTCATCAGGAATCCTCCCAGAATTGAGTACATGTTAGTTTGACGTACAAATTATATTATACCTTTGCGAAAAACGTTTGTCAAGAGTTAAAAACAACGATTGAAGCAGATAAATATCAATCAAAAGTCAAAGAGAAATTATCAGTTGAGATAGTCCTTAAGCCTCTTGGAACGGCTGGGGTGCCTCAGTTTACGCAGAGCCTTGGCTTCGATCTGGCGAATCCTCTCGCGGGTGATGTTGAATTCGTGCCCGACTTCTTCAAGAGTCCGCGCTCTCCCGTCGTCAAGTCCGAACCGGAGTTTCAGAACAAGCTCCTCGCGGGGAGTCAGGGTCCTTAACACCTCGTTGAGCTGTTCTTTGAGCATCTGGTATGACGCGGCGTCGGCGGGAGCCGGAGAATCGTTGTCCGGAATAAAATCACCGAGATGGCTGTCGTCTTCTTCGCCGATGGGCGTTTCAAGAGAAACGGGATCACGGGCGATCTTCATTATTTCGCGGACCTTTTCGGTTGACATACCGATCCTCTCGCCGATCTCGGCGGGAGTGGGATCGTGTCCGAGTTCCTGAAGAAGCTGACGGGACGTCCTTGAGACCTTGTGTATGGTCTCGACCATATGGACGGGGATCCTTATGGTCCTCGCCTGATCGGCTATCGCTCTCGTTATCGCCTGTCTGATCCACCACGTCGCATAAGTCGAAAATTTATAGCCTTTCGTGTAGTCGAATTTCTCGACCGCCTTCATAAGTCCCAGGTTCCCTTCCTGGATCAGGTCAAGGAAGAACATCCCCTTTCCGACGTATCTTTTAGCGATACTGACGACAAGCCGGAGGTTTGCTTCCACAAGCTCGTTTTTCGCCGCCTTATCCCCGTTGATCATTCTCTCGGCAAGTTCAAGTTCCTTTTCGGCGGAAAGAAGCGGGACTTTACCGATATCCTTCAGATACATACGAACAGGATCGTCGACGGCGAGTCCTTCCTGTGAAAGGATATTCTCGACGGTCTCCGCCTCGTCATACTCGCTCTCGTCGCCTTCAAGCTCGTTGAATCCCTCGGAGTCTATGTAAGACGGGTCGTCGATCGAAGCGTCGTCAAGACGGTCAAAATCCTTGTCGTCGTCGGGCGAAACGTCGTCTCTTCCCCTTCCTACAGAAGTGAGATCGTCAATCTCGCTTCCGAACTTGGACTCATCTTCCTCATCAATAACCGAATCGTGGATGTTTCTTTTTTCGCTCACTTTGTCTTCTCCGTTTCTTTGTTACTCATGATTTATTTTTTCTCTTTTTAGTGATTATATCTTCAAGCGAGCTTGTCCCGCCGTCAGAGTTGTTTTTTGATTGTCTCAGCGCGTCGAGGTAGGTTCTGTAAACGTCGTCGTTGTTTCTTACGTTCTTCCTGGCGGTCATCATCCGAACCACTCTCGATACCTCATCGGGGGTGAACTCGGAAGGCAACAGCCCGATATTGAACGTGCCCTCTTCAAGATACGGCTTCATGAAAGCAAACAGCCGTTTATTGAGATCAGTCGTGAAGTCGTCCTCCTCAAGAGGTCCTCCGGAGGTATTTACCTTGTAAAACGACTGGTCTGTCATGAGCAATCCGATAACGTCCTCTTCAAGTCTCGCGGTCTTGGGAGATTTTGCATAGTCGCGGTTCACTCTGTCGGAAAGCCCCGACGTTATCCGTATATACTCTCCCGTGCTGCTTTTCTTGCGCGCCCTGTCGCGTTTCTTGATGATAAGATCCACGTCCGCCGCCACGCTTTGCTTTTCGGTCCCGAGAAACTTTGCCGCTTTTGCGGTATATATATCCCTCTCCACACGAGAATAGATCTCCGATATGAAATTACAAATTTCACCGGAAACACGGATACGGTCCTCATCCGATTCCAAATCGTATTTTTTCGACAGATTGTCGAGAAAATAATCAAATCTGGAGCGACTGCCGTCGAGAAGCCGGTTAAAATTCTCGGCTCCGTATTTTTTGAGATACTCGTCCGGGTCCTTTGCGTTTTCAACAACGAGAACACGGGCGTCTATGCCGGCTTCGCCCAGTATCCCGAAAGCGCGGTTGGCTGCCTTCTGCCCTGCCTCGTCGCTGTCATAGGCGAGAATAACTTTTGACGTGTATTTCCTGATTATCCTCGCATGATCGGACGTCATAGCCGTGCCGAGGGTCGCCACCGCATAATCGATACCGTGAGCGTACATGGCGATGGCGTCCATATACCCCTCGCAGACGATAAGACGATCGGCGCAGTTGTTCTTTGCGAAATTGAGAGCAAACAGATTCTTGGTTTTCTTGAACGCGGGCGTATCCGACGAGTTGATGTATTTCCTCTCGTTATTCCCTATCGCTCTTCCGCCGAAGGCAATTATGTTTCCTGAGATATCGATCACCGGGAACATTACTCTGTCACGGAAAAAGTCGTAGTATCCGTTGTCGCCTTTTCCGCAAAGAGACGCGTCGACCATTTCCTTATAAGTGAAACCGAGTTTTTTCAGATGATCTCTCAGCATTGAGCCTTTCGGGGCGTAACCGAGACCGAATCTTCGGACAGTCTTTGTGTCGAGACCTCTTTTTTCGATAATATATCTCCTTGCCTCGGCGCCAATCTTTTCGTCGTAAAGCATATCGCGGAAAAACTTGGCTGCCTGAAGATTCATCTCAAGGACTCTTGCCCTTCCGGTCGTGTCGTCCCTCTCGGTCGAGTCAAAGCTCGGCAGCGTGATCCCGACGCGTCTTGCCAGAAAATCCACGGCGGAAACGTAGTCGAGATTCTCCTGCCTCATTATGAATGAGATAACGTCGCCGCCCGCTCCGCATCCGAAGCAGTAGAATGACTGTGTATCCTCGTAAACGGTAAAGGACGGTGTTTTTTCACTGTGGAAAGGACAGAGTCCCTTCATGTTTTTCCCCGCCTTTTTGAGGGTGACGTATGAGGAGATGACGTCGACGATGTCGTTCCGGTATCTGATATCTTCGATCACGTTTCCGGGGATCATGCCGTCGCCTCCTTTTGCGGTATTATCGTCAGATGTTGCTCGGAGTGCTCCACACTCCGGGAACGTATATTTCTTTGAATATATCGATGGCGTATCTGTCTGTCATGCCTGACACATAGTCGCAAACACAGCGCTCCACGCCCTCTTCCTCAATGTTTCTGTAATAAAGCTCAGGCATTTTGTCGGGATGCTTCACAAAATACCCGAACAGGTGCTCGAGGAGCTCCATCGCCTTGCTTTCTTCTCCTTTTGCGACCGGGTTGTGATAAACGTTGTCGAAGAGGAAGTCCCGAAGTTTGTTCGTCGCCGCGGCGATCTCCGGAGTCATTGAGATCTCCGGTTTTCCTGAGCTTGCGTCCACAACGGAGTTGACCATTGTGTTTATCCTCTGGCTGTGAGTCTCGCCGAGCAGCTCTCTGAGCCGGCGCGGAACGTCTTCCCTGTCGACTATCCCCGCGCGGCAGGCGTCGTCAAGGTCATGATTGATATAGGCGATGCGGTCTGCAAATTTAACAATGATCCCCTCGAGCGTCGACGCCGTTGAATCACCCGTGTGATTGACGATGCCGTCTCTCACCTCCCACGTGAGATTGAGGCCCTCTCCGTTTTTTTCGAGTTTATCGACGACCCGAAGGCTCTGCTTATAGTGTGTGAAATCGGGGGAAAAGCATTTCTGCATAACGAACTCGCCGGCGTGACCGAAGGGTGTGTGTCCGATATCGTGGCCCAGTGCCGCCGCCTCGCACAGGTCCTCGTTGAGGAGAAGCGCACGCGCGATGATCCTCGCGATCTGAGTCACTTCAAGAGTGTGAGACAACCGGGTCCTGTAATGCTCTTCCGTAGGGAGAAGAAAAACCTGTGTCTTATGCATCAGCCTTCTGAAGGATTTGGAATGAACGATACGGTCTCTGTCACGCTGAAATTCAGTTCTTATGCTGCAGGGCTCACAGGGTTTTTCCCTTCCGCGAGTGTTTTCCGTGAGAAAAGCGTACTCCGACAGTGTTTCGCGCTCGCGTTTATAAAACGTTTCTCTCAGACAGCCGTTCCCGGACATGCGCACACCTCTGAAATTTTATTTAGAATTATCGAATAAAATATACGCATTTTCAGAGGAAATATCTTTTTTCAGGGCACGGGAGTCGGTCTCTCTTCCTCATCCAATACGGTGACCTTCTCTCTTCCGGAAGTAAGATCCGCGACCACGGCGCCAAGTTTTTCAAAATTCTCTTTTTTTACGGAAATGACGGCCTCGACGTTTTCACTGAAGTTTACTTTTTCCTCAGACGCGCCGATCAGTTGAAGCGCGGCTGCGAGTTTCTGATATTCGGAATAAGAGAAGCAACAGCGACAGATGAGATATGGCTCGAATATCACCTTTTCACCGGCGGCAATTGCCGCCGAGGCCGCTGCGGAATATGCGCGGACAAGACCTCCGGCGCCCAGTAGGATCCCGCCGAAATATCGTGTGACGACGACGGCGAGATCAGAAAGTCCGGACATTTTAAGCACGTTGAGAACGGGCATCCCCGCAGTTCCCTGGGGCTCGCCGTCGTCGGAATACCTTGCGTACGCGCCGTAGTCTATGTAGTATGCGAATACATTATGTGTCGCGTCGGGGTATTTTTTCCTGATTCCGGAAATAAACTCAGCCGCGCTGTTCTCGTCCCGGACCGGCGCGAGAGTTGCGATAAATCTCGACTTTTTCTCAATTATCTCACAATCAACCGCAGTTTTTACCGTGACCCTCCCGGGGACAGTCTTCTCCGAACCGTTTTTTTTCACATCGCCCTCCGTTTTATTCTTCGATCACGTATTTCTTGATTTTCCCGTAAACTCTGTCATCCACCGTTGCGGCGCATGTAACGCAGTCCTGACCGTATTCGGTTTCAACGGAATCAGCTTCGGAATAAAGCAGACTTACAAGTGAACCGTCTGACAAGGGAAACCGGCAGGTAACTCTTCTTTTTCCCCTGTTGACGAGTTTCAGCAATTTTTCGGTCAGATCGTCAATCCCTTTTCCCGTAAGCGCCGATATAAAACAGCATTCATAGCCGGACGTCGAAAAAGAGGAAAGAGACGAAAGCGTTTCGGGGTCAGCGGCGTCCGCTTTATTGAACACGAAAAGCCTGGGTTTCTGTCCCGCGCCCAGTTCTTCGAGGGTGTTAAGCGTTACCTGAAGCTTTTTCTCGCATTCGGGGTCGGAAACGTCGGATACGATTAGTAAAACGTCGGAATATGACGCCTCGTCAAGAGTCGATTTGAACGCTTTTACAAGATGATGCGGCAGTTTGTTTATAAAACCGACTGTATCGGTAAGAAGAATCTCCGTTCCCTCGGGGAAAGAGTATCTGCGGGTCGTCGTATCGAGTGTGGCGAACAGCTTATCTTCCGCAAGAATATCGGCAGAGGTCAAATAATTCAGCAAGGTCGATTTACCGGCATTTGTATAACCTACAATACCGACTCTGCATATACCGGAACGGTCTCTTGCACTCCTCATGGTCATCCGTGCGGCAGACAGCTTCTCTAACTTTTCCTCCAGAGCGGCGATGCGAGCCCTCGTACGTCTCCTGTCGATCTCAAGCTTCGTCTCGCCGGGACCCCTTGACCCTATAGATCCGCTTGCGGAGCCTCCGAGACGCGACATAGACTTTCCTTTTCCCACAAGGCGCGGGGACGTATAGTTCAGCTGTGCAAGCTCGACCTGCAGTCTTCCCTCTGCGGACCTGGCGTGCAGGGCGAAAATATCAAGGATCAACATACTGCGGTCGATGACCTGAACGTCCCCGCCGAGCTCGTCCTCGATGTCCCTGATCTGGGACGGGCTGAGCTCCGTGTCAAAAATCACCATGCCGATTTGCTCATTCTCGCAAAGAGCGGAAAGCTCTTCTATCTTTCCTTTTCCGAGAACGGTTTTGTTGTCAGGCTTCTCGCGCATTTGGGTGACGCGAGCCGCGGCTTCTCCTCCCGCGGTATTGAGAAGCGATTCCAGCTCATCGAGAGATGATGATGCTTCTTCCTCCTCTCCCTGACCGTACACGGCGCAAAGGATCGCTTTATACTTCTCATTCTCACTGTTGTCCAACAATTTGTTATCTTCCATAGAACCTCCTGAACGAAAAGGAAAAGCCGGACAGGAAGTGGGCTGAAACACCTCGCTTATCCTGTCCGGCAGAATCCCGAACAAAACAGTACGAAAACCGGCTGCGATTATCTACCGCTCTTTTCAAGACGCTTCTTGAACTTGTCAACGCGTCCGCCGGAATCGACAAACTTCTGCTTACCGGTGAAGAAAGGATGACACTTGGAGCAAATATCTACCTTTATCTCATTTCCGGCGTCACATTTGGTTGAACGGGTCTTAACTGCTTCGCCGCAAGCGCAGCGTATAGTTACTTCCTCATACTTCGGATGGATACCCGATTTCATCGCCTTC
>CACXCL010000003.1 GCA_902766115.1 uncultured Ruminococcus sp. | reverse complement strand
TTATGGTGCGGACGTCAAGGTTCTCGTTGTCGATCATATTGATCGTCTCAAGTATGTCCTTCGTGTTTATCATCGCAATCTCCGGAATAATCAGATCCTGTGCATTGAATTGAAGATGTCCTCATGCATCACGTGGACCTTCATGCCGATCTCATCCCCCAGCTTCTGGAGCGCGGCGTCAAGGCTCGCAAAATCGGATGAAAGGTCGCTGATGTCGATGAGCATGATCATGGTGAACATGTCCCTCATGACCGACTGAGTCACGTCTATTATGTTGGCGTTATGGGCGGCGCACTCCGCGCTCACTTTGGCGAGGATGCCGACCGTGTCTTTGCCTATGACCGTTACAACTGCTTTCATTTTTCACAATCCTTTCTTTTATCGGATCTCGCCGAGCATTCTGACCACCAGTTGATACAGACGGTCGAGGGTCGGGATCTCCAGCGTCTCGCCGGGAGAGTGGAGGTCCCTGATGTTCGGGCCGAGGGAGATTATATCCATATCGGGGATCGCGTCGCTGACGAGCCCGCACTCGAGTCCCGCGTGGATGCCGGTGATGACCGGTTTCCTGCCGTACATTTTTTCGAAAACGGAGGAATACAGCTTCTGGAGCTCCGTACCCTCCCTGTATTTCCAACCGGGATATCTGTTCCTGTGGACGATTTGTCCTCCCGCCAGCCTGCCCAGCGACGAGAGCTTCAGTTCAAGGTCGTCAAGCTTTTCCGAGACGGACGATCTGGAGGAGAGGGTGATCTTCGCCCGCCCTCCGCAGGTCTTCATCACGCCCACGTTGTACGAGGTCTCAACCATATCGCTCATGCCGCGTTCCATCTCCAGCGGGCCGCTCCTGAGCTGAGACATGAGGTCGATGAGCCGGCGTGACGCGGCGGCGTCTGCGGCGTCCGCCGGATCCGTTCCGTCGAGAGTCGCGGTGAAACCCGAGTCGTCGGCGACAAGGCGCGTCCTCAGCACGTAAACAGCCTCGCCGAAGGCGCCCGTCGGGTCGGTCCCGTGGGGTATGGCGAAGACCGTCTCGCAGGAACGCGGGATCGCGTTGTCCTTGGTCCCTCCGATCCACGATACTATCCTGACGTCGGACGCCGCGGAAATGAACCGCATGACCGTCGCGGATGCGTCCACCGCGTTGGTCCTGCCGAGAGCGATATCCTCTCCGGAGTGGCCTCCGAACAGTCCGGATACGGACATTTTATAAAAATCCCATCCTTCGGCGGAGGAAAGAGGCATGTCGAGGGTGATGTCGGTGCGCACTCCTCCGGCGCAGGACACGGTGGCGACGCCCTCCTCGGCGGAGTCGAGGTTTATCATCATCCGGGACTTGATCCGTCCCATGTCGAACGCCTTCATCCCGTCAAGCCCCACCTCCTCGGAGGTGGTGAAAAGACACTCGATCCGGGGGAGATCTTCGTCCGAGTCGAGAAGCGCCAGCATGATCGCCACCGCCACTCCGTCGTCTGCGCCGAGTGTGGTCCCCTCGGCGGAGAGGATATCCCCGTCCTGACGCAGCTTCAGCGGGTCCTTCGTGAAATCGTGCTCCGTGCCGGGGTCTGCCTCGCAGACCATGTCAAGATGACCCTGGAGCACCACCGACGGCGCGCGCTCTCTCCCGGGAGACGCCTCCTTGGTCACGAACACGTTGTTCGCTCCGTCACGGTAAAAATCGAGACCTCTCTCCGCCGCGAACCGGCAGATATGGTCCGCTATTCCCGCCTCGTTGCCCGAGCCGCGCGGAATAGCCGATATCTCCTCGAAAAACTCAAATACTTTTTTTGATTTTACGCCTTCAAACATAAGTGCAACTCCCGTTTTTATAATTCACATTAAATAATAGCAGAAATCGACCGATTTATCAAGAACGGAAGAGATTTTTTCACCGCCCGGGCAAAAAAATCGCCGTTTTTTGTTTATTTATCGGGGCCGTTATGTTATAATGATACCGTAATGCGATCGAAGAACTTAAGCCGGACCCCGCGCCCGGCGTGCGAGAACGTCCGAAGGAGGTGGATCACGTGGGAAAGCTGTTATCGTTCCTGAACTCAGCCGCCGACGCGCTGACCGCGAAGCACAGGACGTCCGCGCTGATCCTCGCCGCTGGCTCGGGCGAGAGGTTCTCAGGCGAAGGAACGGTCAAAAAGCAGTTCTGCCCCATCGGAGGCGTTCCCGCGGTGCTGAGATCCGCTCTGGCGTTCGACCGGTGCGACGACGTGACGGAGATCATAGTCGCCGCCGGCGAGAACGATATTGAAGAGTGCAGGTCCATCCTCGACGGAAAACTCGAAAAGAAACTCACCGTGGTCACGGGCGGCGCCACAAGACGCGAGTCCGCCGCAGCCGCGCTGGAAGCGGTCGATCCGGAATCAAAATATATCGCGGTCCACGACGCGGCGAGATGCCTCGTCACGGAAGACATAATAAAGAAAGTGATCCTTGAGGCAGTCCGGCACGGCGCCGCCGCCGCGGCGGAAAAAGCCACGGACACCGTGAAAAGGTCAGACCCCTCGGGAATGATCGCGGAAACTCTCGACCGGGATTCCGTGTGGATGGTCAAAACGCCGCAGATCTTCCTCGCAAATATGTATCGCGCCGGCATGTATACCGCGATAAAGGACGACGCTGAAGTCACGGACGACTGCATGCTCGTGGAACGGCTCGGCTTCAAGGTCAAACTGGTGGAATGCGGAAGAGAGAACATCAAGATCACGTACCCCGCCGACGCGGTCATCGCCGAGGCGATACTGAGAGAACGCGAGAATGCGGCAGCGCGACAGAGAGAAAAATCCGAAAAGGAGACCGGCAGGAAATGAGGATAGGACACGGATACGACGTACACCGGACCGCTCCGGGACGCCGCCTCGTCCTTTGCGGAACAGAGATCGAATGCGAATTCGGCCTTACGGCGCACTCGGACGGTGATGTGGCGCTTCACGCGCTGACCGACGCGATCCTCGGCGCGGCGGGTCTTCCGGATATCGGCAGGCTCTTTCCCGACACCGACGAGGCGTGGAAAGACGCCGACAGCCGCGATATCCTGCGGCGCGCAGTCGCTATGGTGAGAGAAAAGGGATTCGAGCCGGAGTACGCAGACGTGACCATCATCGCCGAACGGCCGAAGCTTGCCCCTTACATCGAAAAAATGAGAGACGCCGCGGCGGGGGCGATGGGAGTCGACCCGTCCCGGGTGAACGTAAAGGCCACGACAGAGGAAAAACTGGGGTTTACCGGGTGCGGCGAGGGGATCGCCGCCCACGCCGTGTGTCTTCTGAGGGAATGACGGTCCCGCGGGCCGCAGAGCCCGTGTCCCCGCGGCCGGCGCCGGACCCGTATGATAAAGTCCGGCCCCGCGGCGAATTTGTTTTTTGTCCGCAGTTTTTCACTTCCGGGTTCGCGCCGGACCGGACGGCAACTGTTCCGGGAGCCGACAGGTCGGCTCAGTTTTATCATATGACGCGCCGTTTTTTCCGTGACCGCAAGTTGCGGGAAAGATGACGGTCACCCGCAGAGGGAAAAAGGAGAATACCGTGAAAGAGCGAAATTTCATCATCAATCCGTCCCTTCTGGCGTGCGATTTTCTTCACCTTGAAAAAAGTCTCGCGGAAGCGGAGGGCGCGGGAGTTCCGATGCTCCACGCCGACGTGATGGACGGCGTATACGTGCCGAACATCAGCTTCGGATTCGATATCATCGAGAGGATCTGTTCCGTCGTCACGATCCCCGTCGACGTACATATGATGACAGTCGCGCCCGAGAAGTATCTCGAGCGGCTGAGGGACGCCGGAGCCTGCTCCGTGACCGTCCACTCCGACCTCGGCGACAGGGACAGGATCGCGGGGATACTGAAGGACATCAGGTCTCTGGGCATGAAGGCCGCGGTGGCGCTGAAGCCCGCCTTCGGCGCGGAGTGTGTCAAGGATCTCATTCCCCTTTGCGACATGGTTCTCGTCATGACCGTGGAGCCGGGCTTCGGAGGGCAGAGATTCATGGAGCACATGCTCCCGAAGATCGCCTCGGTCAGGCGTATGGCGGATCGGGAAAATCCCAAAATGTCCGTCCAGGTGGACGGAGGTATCAACGTGTCGAATATCGGCTCCTGCGCAGTGGCGGGAGCGGATAATTTCGTGGTCGGAACGTCGTTCTTCCGTTCCGGCGATCTTACGCTCGCCGCGTCGGAGCTGAAAGAGGCAGCCGAGGCGTCTGTCGGCAGTATCACTTTGACAGAAGAACCCTGATACAAAAAAAGAAAGGAGACGAGATGTATGACTGACGAGATCAGAGAAGCAGTACCGAAGATCGAGGAATTACTGAAAGAAAGGCAATTTCACGAGCTCCGAAGTATGATGACCGCGTTCGAGCCTGCGGACGCGGCGATGATTTTTGACCTGATCGACGAGGAGTACATCCCCATCCTTTTCAGGATCCTGCCGAAGGAATCGGCGGCGGACTGTTTCGTCGAGATGGACAGCGAGACCCAGAAAACGCTTATCACGGCGTTCAGCGACAAGGAGCTGAGCGCGGTCATCAGCGACCTGTTCGTGGACGATACCGTCGACATCATCGAGGAGATGCCCGCCAACGTGGTGAAGCGTATCCTCCTCCACGCCGACCCCCAGAAGCGCAAGGAGATCAACGAGATACTGAACTATCCGAAGGACAGTACCGGTACCATCATGACCACGGAGTTCGTGGACCTGAAAGCGTCCATGACAGCCGAGGACGTGTTCCGCCACATCCGCAAGACCGGGCTGACCAAGGAGACCGTCTACACCTGCTACGTCACGGACAGCGGCCGCCACCTGATCGGCGTCGTCACCGTGAAGGATATCCTCACCGCGAAGGACGAAAACGCCACCGTGGGGGATCTGATGGACGAGCAGGTCATCAGCGTCAACACCCTGGACGACAAGGAAGAGACGGCGAGAGCCATGTCCCGTTACGACCTGATGGCGATCCCGGTGGTGGACAACGAAAACCGCCTGGTCGGCATCGTCACGTACGACGACGCTATGGACATCATCGAAAGCGGGGACACGGAAGACATCGAGATCATGGCGGCTATCACGCCGACCGACAGGCCGTACCTTAAAACGAGCATTTTCGACACCTGGAAGAAGAGGATCCCGTGGCTGCTGCTCCTGATGGTATCCGCCACGTTCACCAGCCGGATCCTCCAGCACTTCGAGGATTCGCTGACCTCCTCCGCCGCCATGGCGGCGCTGATCGCGTTTATACCGATGCTCATGGACACCGGAGGTAACGCCGGAGGTCAGGTCTCCGTCACCGTCATCCGCGGACTTTCCCTTGACGAGATCAAAATGGGCGACATTTTCCGCATCCTCTGGAAAGAGCTCCGCGTGGCTGTGCTGTGCGGGATCACCCTCGCAGTGGTGAATTTCGGCAAGATGATGCTCATCGACCGGGTCAGCATGCCCGCGGCTTTCGTGGTCTCCATAACCCTGGTGGCGGTGGTCATCATAGCGAAGCTGGTCGGCGCCACGCTCCCCATACTGGCGAAACGAATAGGATTCGATCCGGCGGTAATGGCGAGTCCGTTCATCACTACCATCGTTGACGCTCTCTCGCTGCTCGTGTACTTCAACGTTGCGAAGTTGATCATCAGAGGATAGAAAAAATCGGAAAAATCCCGGTTTCCCCTTGACTTTCGCCGCATAAGTATAGTATAGTTTAATTCGGAGAGATCCGGATAACAAAACATATTCCCATATAACGGAGGTAACTATAATGGCATTTTTTGACGGTATCCAGAAAAGCGTCACCGACGCAGCGGCGGCCGCCGCGAAAAAGACGAGCGAGCTCACGGGCATCGCAAGAGTCAAGTTCAACATAAGAGCGGAGGAAGCTCGGCTCAGATCCACATTCTCCAAGATAGGAAGTCTGTTCTACGCCTCCGAGAGAGAGGGCGCGGACAACGCCGCCGAGATCGCCACGCTCATCATGCAGGCGGACAAGATCAAGGGCGACATCCAGGCCTACAAGGAGAAGCTGGCGGAGTACAGAAAGACCACCATCTGCCCCTCCTGCGGCACGGAAGTACCGAAGGACGTCTTCTACTGCCCCATCTGCGGCGAGAAGCAGGAGAGACCGGAGCCGGAGCAGGCAGACGACACGGACATCGACAGCGTGATCGGCGAAGAACTCGACAACGAGGACAAAGACTGAGGGGACGGCGTACCCGTTCCCGGCGCTGCGATCAAAATACGAAAAAAAGAAAGGTGACGGAAGATAATATCATCCTCCGCCGCCTTTTCTTGTAAGAAGAAAGGAAAGAAAAAGTGAGAAACAACACAACTGCTCGGCTGAGAGAGGTCGTGACGGACAAGTTCGTGATCGACCTCAATATGCCGACGGAATATCCGCCGATCGAGGCGCGCCCCACGGAAGAGGGCGGCGTCAGAGACCGTTTCTTCGCCTCGGTGGCGGAGCT
>CACXCL010000002.1 GCA_902766115.1 uncultured Ruminococcus sp. | reverse complement strand
TGCCGTCCGCCTCGATCATGGCGCGGTCGATGGCGTAGATGTCGTAGGCGTTCTTGCCACAGAGCGCGTCGTTGATGACGGTGTTGACGTTCTCGACCGCCTTCGATACGCCCTTGCCGCCGAAGCGGGACTTGTCGCCGTCGCGGAGCTCGAGGGCCTCGAACTCGCCGGTGGAAGCGCCGCTGGGAGCCGCGCCGGTGCCGACGGTGCCGTCGTCCAGGATGACGTCCGCCTCAACGGTGGGGTTTCCGCGGGAGTCGATGATCTCGCGAGCGATGACTTTTTCGACTTTTGAGTAGTACATTTTTATATCTCCTTCTGAAATGATGACTTGTGACGGCGGAAACGGGCGACTGACGCCCGATTTTTGCCAAATATCATTTTACCACGGAGGGACCGTTTTTGCAATAGTGAATTGTGGACGAAAAAACGCCCCCGGAACGGCGATTTTTCGCCGTCCGGGGGCAAAACAAAAACCGCGCGTCCGCGCGGCTGTATAAGTTTATCAATATCCATCAGAGAACTAAAACTAATGTCCCGAATTGCCTTACGGGTAAAATGTATAAGTTTATCAATATCCATCAGAGAACTAAAACAGGGGATGAAAGCATTGTACGATTATCTCCGTATAAGTTTATCAATATCCATCAGAGAACTAAAACAGAGATACGAGGAACAGATCGAGAATATCAGTATAAGTTTATCAATATCCATCAGAGAACTAAAACTCTTCACCTGCAACAACGGCGGGTGCGGATGTATAAGTTTATCAATATCCATCAGAGAACTAAAACCGAGGTTGCTACTGTAACCGCCCGCGAGGGTATAAGTTTATCAATATCCATCAGAGAACTAAAACCTTAAATCAATTATAGCAGAAACGCGCAAAAAGTCAACGGTCAAAGCTCGAGAAAGTCCGCCGGAGTCAAAAAATCCTCCGTCGCAGTTCTCTCTCCTACCAGAATAAGCATTGAATTATACTGTTTTTCCGTGACCTGCATCACCCGCACCGACCCTTTCGGAGGGAGATTCCTTTTAAGCCGTTCGACGTGACTCTTCGCATCGTCGTGATTCTGTGCTATACGCGAATAGACGGAAAACTGCACCATGTCATACCCGTCGCTTATCAGAAACTTCCGGAATTTTCCGTATTCCTTTTTGTCTTTTTTTGGACGATACCGGAAGATCGAAGAAAACAAGAACTCTCATGGATCTGTTAATCATCTTCGTCGCAGTACACGTCCGTACGTATGATCTCCGGAATTATCAGCTTGCCCGGGGAAAGATTCGTCACTGCGGAGGTGAGTGAGGACACGTATCTGTCAAGGGCGTTGCGAAGTCTCATTTTTTCGCCGGAGACGGCCATCCAGCCGCCGTCTAACGAGATCTTTTCTCCGGTATACACGGTAACGGTTCGGAACATTTCACCTCACCTCCGATCTTCCCGAGAATGTCAACATAAACTTTTCTAACAGAGTCTTTGCGAGCTATGCTCTCCACAACTGAATCCGAAATGTTACTCTCCTTGAAATAAAACTGCGACCTCCCCATTGTTTTCACCGACACGTAGTATCCCTCAAATTTCAACTTCCCTTTCCCGTCTATTACCCTGATATAATCTCCGGGGAACAGATACATAACGTGTTCGGAATAATTTTCTGGCAAGCTCTCTTCTTTTCTGTACAGTTTCTTTCCTTTCTTCACCACGTCCACAAAGCGCACTCCGCACACGGCGGTGTTGCCGTCCTTGTCTTTGTACACCTCGACGCAGTAATATTTGAGCATACCGAGCACGGTATAGTTGCCGTCTCCGTTGTCTTTACGGTAGAAATTCGAGACCGGTCCGTCGTCGACGGAGAGTTTACGGATAACGTGTCCCTTCCCGTCTGTGAAATGATTCTCTCCGGTTTCACCGAGATACGTCTCGACAGTGTATTTCTCTCCTTTCCCGAGCAGGATCTCCTCAAGACGCTCCTTCAGTACCGGATCTCCGGTATAGAGTTTTCCGAGTGTCTTTTCTCCGACGTTCTTTATATCCACTCGCCTGATCTTATGGGGAACGCCGTCTATCTCCACGATCCTCACGGGATTCGAGTCGGCGATCTCCCCTTTGAACTTCTTTTCCGGTTTATGGGACGTCACGGGGATGTGCGGCGGGCATACGAACGGCGCCTCGTTACCGTAAACCCGGTTGATATTCTCTTCGAATTTGTCCGCGTCGCCCTCCCAGAATCGAACGCTAACCTCGTCCGAAAGACGCGGAACATACGCGGGAACTCTCCCCGTGCGGGAAAGAAGCCGGCGGGTATACTCCTCGTCAAATCCGTAGTATTTTTTCATTTTTGTAACACAATTACCGAGATACTCGTCATATTCCGGAGTCACGGTGTTTCTGTGAGACTTATATATGGAGATAAGGCGCAGCGCGTCCGAGCCGATCTCTATATACGGCCTTGTCAGGTTGGCGGCGACAAGAGCGTCGAGGGCATGGTTGAGATAAGTGTCGCGGCTTTTCTCGTCCGTGCCCCACCGGGTCCCGCGGAACCATTCACGACGGAACTTCTGAGTCACGGAGCCCTTCACGGTCTGGACGTGATGTTTCTTCTCTCCGGTGAAGATCAGATTCCGCTCAAACAACCCCGCTATATATTTTGTGATATACCGAGTATCGTTGATGTTGCGGGATTTCCAGCCGCCGAGAATTTCCTCCGCTTTCTCGCCGTATATGCTCTTCAGTTTGAAATAATCAAGCTTCTTTTTACTGATTGGGTTCTCCTTGCGTGAATACATATGATTCACGAATGCTATATAATTCTTTGCGTCCTCTGTTCCGAGGTACATGAGCGGGGTACGCTGACCCTTTTTCTGATTCTCCCCGGCGAAAACGAGAGCTTTGTTGTTAAGTGTATTGTCAAGGATGAGGGAATACGGAACGATGTGGTCAATCTCGTATTTTTTGTCCCGGTTGTCAATTACTTCCTTCAATTCACCGAGCGGCTTTCCCGAATAGGCGCACTTTCCCTCCTGCTCGCGGAAAAGTTTGAATCTTTCCGTCATGACTGGCTTGACGTCTCCGACGTCGATCTTCAAAAGCGACGCGATCTCTTCTTTGATCTTGTCGTTGGCTTGTTCGTTATTCCGCTGACGGCGCGTTTCCTTGTTACGCATCTCAACGCTTTTCCCGAGTTCACTCGCCACTTCGATCACGATTTCCTCCGGGGAACCGTAGACGTCGATTATGGCGTTCACTATTTTCCGGGTCTCATTGATCGCCTTGAAGACTACTCTGTTGTCTCTGACCTCGGGATCGTCTATATGAGAAGGTAGAAGCTTGATCTCCCTTTTCACAGGGGCATTCTCTTCCGCGTTTTTGTTATAATTCGCCTGGAAATTACCGTAAATATCCCCGTCCAGAAAAGCGGAAATCGCCTCGGTCATATACTTATAACTCACCGAGGAAGTGCCGCTGACCTTTCTGCACGAAAAAGCTTTGATAAGTTTATCATCGACACCCGCTTTTCTCATCTCCTCGCGACGGCGACGAGGGGTCTGGTACATGGAAATAAGTTCACCGATCCTATGAAGAAGGGACGGTTTTTCGAAATCAAATTGGTCCTCAGAAATGATCTCATTCCAGTCAAAACCCGCCTCCTCAACGCATTTTTTTGCCATGGGAAGGTACTTCAGCGCCTTTCCAAGTGCTTTATCGTCAGACCCCTCGCCTTTGAGAAGTTCGAATCCGTGTGATTTCAAAATGCGCTTAACGTCGGAAATCCCAAGCTTGGCGTTTTGGAGCAGATAATCGACGATCTCCTCCGCCACATTTTTGTCAAGGCAGTATTCTCCCGTTTCCTTGCTCACAAAACGGTACTGTGACAGAGTGTTCGTCACTGCAAACACGTCGGAGAGAACAGTGCCGCGGAAACCTCTGTCTTCATCTTTACAGAACGGGCATTTTCCGAGTTTTTCAATAAATCCCTGATAGCGCCTGTCTTTATCATTAGGATTGCCGGGCCCGTCCTCAAAATCACGCTGTGCAAACATAATCCCGAGAGTCCGCTCGATATTTTGCCTGGTGAGGCACCGGTAAAACCCGCTCTGCTTTGTAAGAATCTTCTCAGCCTCGTCATGAAGCAGATCACGGCGGATCAGGCGGTATTCCATGTCACCCCCGGATCTGTTCTTGAACTTCACATAATCGCCTACTGATGCAGTTGAAATAAGGTACTCCGAGACGGTACGTTTGCCGCTCTCGCGGAACGCTTTTTCAAAAGAATTAGCGGCACTCTCATTCATGCCCGCTTCGTCATCGTCCTCGGAAGGCTCGTAAAATTCCCGATAACCGCGATGATTGCAAGTATGGATAAGACATCTGTATAGTTCAGCGGGAGAAAGCTGCTCATCAAGCCCGCGAGCTTTCAGTTTATACACGTCAGCGTCGCGACAGTCAGCAAGCTCATCATTGAATCCGTTTCCGATAAGCCCGATATTTTGCAAATGGTTTTTCACCATTCTTTTTCTGTAAGAACGACGTCTCTCAAGACGACGAACGCCCCTGTTCCCTCTTCTGTCCTGACAAAGAGACGTTTTTTTCTTCGGATCCTCCCCGGATTTGAAAATGCGCACGCCAAAATCCTCAATCCTCGCCGGATGACCATCTGTCGATGACGAAACCACCGCCCATCCTATTGACCCGATACCTACATCAAGGCCTATCCTATACGTCTCTTTTTGCATACTATCCTCCGCTTATCAATCCTTTTGAAAATATTATACTGAATATTTTGACAAATATCAACCGTTCTCTTGACTAATTATCAGGAATGTGATACAATTAGAGCGACTTAGAAGAGTTGGTGTGTAAGTTTATCAATATCCATCAGAGATAACATTATTGGTTTACGTGTAAGTTTATCTATATCCATCAATTAGTTCTAAGATAAGGCATTATGCCGCGGGGTATGGCGGTATCCTCACAAGCAATCCGCCAACTTAAAAAGTCAGCGCGTTTATG
>CACXCL010000001.1 GCA_902766115.1 uncultured Ruminococcus sp. | reverse complement strand
TTCTCCCACATGGTGAACCTGCTCCGCCGCGCCGCGGCGCTCAGCGGGGATATGCTCACACCGTTGCTCGTCACCTGCGGATACGCGGTCGCGCTCTTCGTTATCGCGGCGCTTCTGTTCAGGTTCCGACTGTTCGGAAAATCATAGTATTTTTTGCCCGATACACTTGAAAAAAACCGTAGTTTGTCATATAATGTAAAATGAATTAAAAGGTGCCTTCGCAGGGCCGCGTCCGACGGCCGCGGAGGCTTGACCGGATTTATGAGGTGGAAAATGATCAAAGCGGGTTTTGATAACGACAAGTACATCAAGATGCAGTCCGAGCATATTCTCGAGAGGATCTCCGGTTTCGGGAAGCTTTATCTGGAGTTCGGCGGGAAGCTGTTCGACGACCATCACGCGTCCCGGGTCCTGCCGGGCTTCGCTCCCGACAGTAAGATCAGGATGCTTATGCAGCTGAAGGATCAGGCGGAGATCATCATCGTGGTGTCCGCGGAGGCCATCGAGCAGAACAAGGTCCACGCCGCCGTGGGGCTCACCTACGACATGGACGCGCTTCGTCTCATCGACGCCTTCACCGACATCGGACTTTACGTCGGATCCGTCGTTATCACCCATTACAAGGGACAGCCCGCCGCCGACAAATTCATAAACAGACTGGGGAACCTCGGGGTGCGCGTATTCCGCCACTACCCGATCCCGGGCTATCCGTCCAACGCCAAGCTCATCGTCAGCGAGGAGGGCTATGGCAAGAACGACTACATCGAGACGAAGCGTTCTCTCGTGGTGGTCACCGCTCCCGGCCCCGGAAGCGGCAAAATGGCCACCTGCCTCTCCCAGCTTTATCACGACAACAAGCGCGGCATCAAATCCGGCTACGCCAAATTCGAGACGTTCCCGGTGTGGAACCTTCCGCTGAATCACCCGGTCAACATCGCCTACGAGGCGGCCACCGTCGACCTGAACGACGTGAACATGATCGACCCGTTCCACCTTGAGGCGTACGGCGTGACCACCGTCAACTACAACAGGGACGTGGAGATCTTCCCGGTGCTGAAGCTGATCTTCACCGAGATCTACGGCGAGTGCCCCTACCAGTCCCCCACGGACATGGGAGTCAACATGGCGGGATACTGCATCTTCGACGACGACGCCGTGAGAGACGCCGCCAAGAAAGAGATCGTCCGCCGCTATTACAGCACACTCTGCAAGAGAGCCAACGGCTCGGCGAAGGACGACGAGGTCTATAAGATGGAGCTCCTGATGAACAAGGTGGGAGTCTCCACGGCTGACCGTCCCGTCGTCAAGGCGGCGCTGGACAAGGCCCGCGACACGAACGGACCCGCCGTCGCCATCGAGCTTCCCGACGGACAGCTCGTCACCGGCAAGACTTCGCTTCTGCTGGGCGCGTCGGCGTCGGCGCTGCTCAACGCGCTCAAGGTCCTCGGCGGCATCAACGACGAGCTCCATCTGATCCCGCCCGTGGTCATCGAGCCGCTGAGCCGGCTGAAGACCCAGGAGCTGGGCGGCCACAACCCGCGGCTCCACGCGGACGAGGTGCTCATCGCTCTCGCCATCTCCGCCACAACCAATCCGGCGGCGGCTCTCGCCATGAAGCAGGTCGACAAGCTGAGAGGGTGCGAGGCGCACTCCACGGTCATGGTCACGGCGGTGGACTCCGGGATTTACAGAAAACTGGGGCTCAACCTGACTCAGGAGCCGGTATACCAGAGCAAGAAGCTGTTTCACAGATAAAAACGATATCGGGGGCGAAAGGAGATACCTGAATGGAGAGACTGGCGGAATTCGTCAAATCCGTCCTGGCGGGCGTGATGATAAGCATCGGCGGGATAGTTTTCCTCTCATCGGGAGACAACAAATACGTGGGCGCGCTGGCGTTTTCCGTGGGACTTATCTCCATCGTCCTGCTGGGAATGAATCTGTACACCGGCAGGATCGGCTACACCGTGACGAGCGGCGCGAAACAGCGGATCGATACGGCGCTGTCGGTGGTGGGCAATCTCGTCGGGTGCGTCATTGTCGGACTGCTCTCATCTCCGGTGGGCTCCGTCACGGAACTCTGCGCGAAAAAGCTCGAAAAGGGATGGGGACGCGTGTTCTTCGACGCCGTCATGTGCGGCGTGCTGATCTACGTCTGCGTGGAGATATACAAACGCCACAAGACCGTGATCGGCATCGTCTTCTGCATCCCCACGTTCATACTCTGCGGCTTCGAGCATTCCGTCGCCGATATGTTCTACTTCATCAACGGACGGAGCATCTCTTGGCGCTCCGCGCTGTTCATCCTGCTGGTCGCCGTGGGCAACGGCGTGGGCTCGATCCTGTTTCACCTTGCGTTCCTCCTCGGGAAAAAATACGGAGTCGGAGCGAAAGAAGAAAAGAAAAGCGAAGAATAATAAAGAAAACGACCTGAAAGGCATGATTTCGATATGTTCAAAGATAAGAAAATCGTATTTTCCGGCGTACAGCCGTCGGGCACGCTGACCATAGGCAACTACCTGGGCGCCATACGCAATTTCACGGCGTTTCCGGAGGATCACCATTGCTACTATTGCGTGGTGGACGAACACGCCATCACCGTGCGCCAGGTCCCCGCGGAGCTGCGCCGCCGCACCTACGAGACCCTGGCGCTTTACATCGCTTGCGGTCTCGACCCGGAGAAAAACACTCTGTTCGTGCAGAGTCACGTCTCGGAGCACGCGGAGCTGGCGTGGATCCTCAACTGCTACACCATGTTCGGCGAGTTGTCGCGCATGACCCAGTTCAAGGACAAATCGGCGAAGCACGCCGACAACATAAACGCCGGACTCTTCACCTATCCGTCCCTGATGGCTGCGGACATCCTTCTGTACCAGACGGACCTGGTTCCGGTGGGCTCCGACCAGAAACAGCACCTGGAGCTGTCCCGCGACATCGCCATGAGGTTCAACGGCGTATATTCCGACACCTTCACCGTGCCGGAGCCGTACATCCCCGAGGCGGGGGCGCGGATCATGTCTCTCGCCGACCCCACGAAGAAGATGTCAAAATCCGACGAGAACGAGAACGCCGTGGTCAGGATCCTCGACGACCGCGACGCCATAATCAGGAAATTCAAGCGCGCGGTGACCGACTCCGGAAACGAAGTCCGGCGCGGAGAGGGCAAGGACGGCGTCGGGAACCTGATGTCGATCTATTCCGCCTTCACCGGCAAGAGCGACGAAGAGATCGAGCGAGAGTTCGAGGGCCGCGGATACGGCGAGTTCAAGGCCGCCGTGGGCGAGGCGTGCGCCGACGCGCTCGCGCCCGTCAAGGCGGAGTTCGACCGCCTCATGAACGACAAAAAGTATCTCGAAGACGTGATGGCGGCAGGCGCGGCGGAGGCGAAGCAGAACGCCGCCCGCACCATGAGCAAGGTCCGCCGCAAGGTCGGATTTATCGAGGCGCGCCGTCCCTTTTGAGACGGGCTTCCCCGGAGAGGGAAGCGGCGGGAAAAAATTATTGATCCTTGACAGGATCGAGAACGGCGTCGCCGTCCTCTGCGGAGAGGACGGGGAGGTGCTGACCTGTCCCGGGTCGATGCTCCGGGGCGCGTTCCGGGAGGACTCATCCTTCAGCGCCACGGTGAGAGAAGGAAGAATCGTCTCCCTCGTGCCCGCGGAGAACCCCTCGGCGGGCGAGAACCGCCGCAGGCTCGAAAAACTGTTCAAAAACAGGCGGAATGACGTAAAATAACCTCAAAAGAAGGTGTGATATAATGAAAACGAGAGCAGTGAGACTTTACTCCAAAATGGATCTCCGTCTTGAGGAGATCGAACTTCCCGAGATCCGAGACGACGAGATCCTCGCCTGCGTGATCTCGGACAGCATCTGCATGTCGTCACATAAGGCGGTGTGCCAGGGCGCAGCGCACAAGCGCGTCCCGGACGACGTGGAGAACAATCCCGTCATCATCGGACATGAATTCTGCGGAAAGATCGTTTCCGTGGGCAAAAAATGGGCGGATAAATTCAAGGAGGGCGACAAATTCGTCATCCAGCCGGCGCTGAACTACAAGGGCTCGCTCGCCGCTCCCGGCTATTCCTACACTTACTGCGGCGGCGCGTCCGAGTACGTGATCTTCCCTCATGAGGTCATGGAGTGCGACTGCCTGCTGCCCTACGACGGCGACGCGTTCTTCTACGGCAGCCTTGCGGAGCCCATGAGCTGCATCGTAGGCGGATTTCACGCGAACTATCACGTAAAACCGGGCGGGTACGTCCACGAAATGGGCGCGGTGAAGGGCGGCAAAATGGCGATCCTCGCCGGAGCAGGTCCCATGGGACTCGGAGCCGCGGATTACGCCATCCACTGCGACAGAGCGCCGTCTCTGCTGGTGGTCACCGACATCGACGACGCGCGTCTCGAAAGGGCGTCGAAGATCGTCACGCCGGAAGAAGCGGCGCGTCACGGAGTCGACCTCCGTTACGTCAATACCGCGAACGTGGACGCCGTGGAGTGCCTCAGAGCGCTCACGGGAGGCGAGGGATTCAACGACGTATTCGTCTACGCTCCGGTGAAGCCGGTGGTGGAGACCGGCGACGCGATCCTCGCCCGGGACGGCTGTCTCAATTTCTTTGCCGGACCCACCGATCCCGCATTCTCCGCGAACTTCAATTTCTACAACGTCCACTACGGCGGGACTCACATCGTGGGCACCAGCGGAGGCAACACGGACGATATGAGAGAAGCCATCGCCATGATGGAGAAGGGGATCATCAATCCCGCCGGAATGATAACCCACATCGGCGGCCTCAACGCCTACGTCGACACGGTCATCGACCTGCCGAACATCAAGGGCGCGAAGAAACTTGTTTACACGCACCTCGACCTGCCGCTTACCGCCATCGCCGATTTCGGCGCCCGCGCCGAGGAACTGAGGGGCACGCCCCAGGGCGAGCTTTTCGCGGATCTCGACGGGATCTGCAAGAAAAACGGCGGACTCTGGTGCGCCGAGGCGGAACGCCGCCTCCTCCGAGACACCGCGGTAGGGGAATGATTTGTCGGAAAAACTTCTTTGAAAAGAAGTTTTCCCGAACTCTTTCAAGAAACTTTTCTATAAGAGCCGCGAAATACTTCGCGGCTCGACTTGTTTATTACCCTGCCGATCCATATAGATGCATTGGGAGACCGACGCCCCCACGGTTTCCGTGCCACCAAAAATTCACTTTCGTAAAATAATACTTGCAAAAGTGAATTTTTTTTGATATCATATTGACATGATCAAATGCGCGCCGCTGTCGGCGCGGGAAAGGTGCGAGAAGTGAAAAGGGAAAAAGGGCGGTCCCGCGGGACCGTAGTGTCATACGACAAGCTGTGGAAGCTGCTCATCGACCGGAAAATGAAGAAAAAGGACCTGCGCGAGGCGACGAGCCTCAGCTCCGCGGTCATAGCAAAAATGGGCCGCGGCGAGCCTGTCCATCTTGAAACGCTGATGCGGATCTGCGGCGCGCTTCACTGCCGCCTGGATGAAGTTGTGGAGATCAACACCGCAGTCATATGATGTGAAGAACAAACACGGAAAGGGAATGATCATCATGATAATAACGGTTGTATGTGATTTTCTCGGAGAGGGGCACAACGGCACGACGCTCGCTGCGATGAACCTTATCCGGTCCCTCAGACAAAGGGGACACACGGTCCGCGTCGTGTGCTCCGACGAAGAGCGGATCGACGGGCAGGAGTGTTACGTGGTAAAAAAGATGCACGTGGGCCCGCTCAAGGGGTATTTCAGAAAGAACGGAGTCACACCGTCCTGGCCGGACAGGGACGTGATCGCCAGGGCCCTCGACGGCGCGGACGCGGTGCACGTCATGACGCCGTTCCCCGTGGGGAACTACGCCGCCCGCGCCGCGGAAAAGGCGGGGATACCCATCACCGCGGGCTTCCACTGTCAGGCGGAGAATTTTACGTCCCATATCTTTATGAAGAATTTCAAGCCCGCAAACGTCGCGGCGTATAAAGTCTTCTGGCATAAACTCTACCGCCGGGTGAACGCGGTCCACTATCCGTCACAGTTCATTCGCGAGGTTTTTGAGAAATACGGCGGGAAGACAAACGCCTACGTCATATCCAACGGCGTGGGGAAAGAGTTTGTACCCCGTGAAAAACGCGAGGACGGTTCCGGGGAATACAAAATACTTTTCACCGGAAGGTACAGCCGGGAAAAATCCCACAGGATCCTCATCGACGCGGCGGACAAATCGCGCCACAGGGAAAAGATCCGGCTCATTTTCGCGGGAGAAGGCCCGTTGAAGGACGAACTGCAAAGGAAAGCGGCAAAACTGCCGCTCATGCCCGTGTTCAGGTTTTTCTCCCGGGAGGAGCTGGTGGACGTGATCAACAGCGCTGACCTGTACGTCCATCCGGCGGAGATAGAGATCGAGGCCATCGCGTGCCTCGAAGCCATCGCCTGCGGGGCGGTGCCGGTGATCTCCGACTCGCCGAGGAGCGCCACCCGCCATTTCGCCATCGACGACAAAAATCTGTTCCGGTGCAACGACAGCGACGATCTTGCGAAAAAGATCGACTACTGGCTCGACCACCCCGAGGAGCGGGCGCGCCGCGGCAGGGAATATGAGGACTACGCAAAGCAGTTCGATTTCGACCTGTGCATGGACCGGATGGAGCAGATGATCGTCGACACGGTGGAAAAGGCAAAAGAAGGGAAAAACCATGCGTGAGAAGAAAACCGTGTATTACTCCGACGAGATGACCGACGATTTTGCCGGAACCGAGATCGAGACCAGGCAGGTCGGCGAGGGGTACCCCTTCGTGCGTAATAATCCGCTGTGGTCCGTCGCCGAGGCGATCATGTACCGTGGCGTCGCCACGCCGCTGGTCTTTCTCATAGGGAAGATCGTTTACGGGCTGAGGATAAAAAACAGGCGGGTCGTCCGTCGGCTGAGGAAGACCGGTTTTTACCTATACGGTAACCACACTCAGTCGTTCATGGACGCCGCCCTGCCGACGCTCATCGCATTCCCGCGGAAAGCGTATATCGCCGCGAATCCCGACGCTGTGTCTATCAAAGGCGTCGTCACCCTGGTGCAGATGTTCGGCGGCATCCCCATCCCCACGTCGCTCAAGGCGCTCCCGAAGTTCCGGCGGGCGTTGAGCTATCGCGTCGGTCAGGGACGCGCCGTGGCTCTGTACCCGGAGTCGCATATCTGGCCGTGGTATACCGGGATCCGCAGCTTCGGGGACGCGGCCTTCGAATACCCCGTCAGGGACGGCGCGCCCTGCGTCGCGTTCACCACCACGTTCCGGAGGAGAAAGGTATTCAAGAACGGCAAGCCGCTCATCACCGTGACCCTGAGCGATCCGTTTCTCCCGGATCCGTCCCTGCCGAAGCAGGAGGCGAGGCGCCGGCTGAGAGACGAGGTATATTCGTTTATGTGCGATACCGTGTCGGACCCCGGGAATTACGAATATATAAAATATATAAGGACGGGCAGCTAACCGAGCATCACGTCGAGCAGCATCATTACGGCGAATCCCGCTACTATCCCCATCGTGGCGAGGTAAGGCCGTTCCGGCTGGTTCCGCTGGCATTCGGGGATGAGCTCGTGGACAGCCACAAGGATCATTGCGCCGGCGGCAAAGGACAGCGCGTACGGGAGGATCGCCGACATGTGCGACACCAGCGCCGCGCCCGCGACTCCGGCGGCAGGTTCCACAAGACCCGACGCCTGCCCCGCAAGAAAGCTTTTCTTCCTCGAATATCCCTCCCGCCTCAGAGGGACGGACACCGCCGCTCCCTCCGGGAAATTCTGTATGCCGATGCCCACCGCCACCGTCATGGCGCCGGCGATCCCCTCGGGGGTGAACCCCGTGTTGCGGAGCGCGCCGAACGCCACTCCCACCGCCAGTCCCTCCGGTATGTTGTGGAGGGTGATGGAAAGGATAAGCATCATTATCCGTTTTCTTCCGGCGGTCCCGCCCTCGCCGCCCCTCACGGAACGGCTCACCGCCTTGTCCGAAAGCCACAAAAAAAGAGCTCCCAGGACGAACCCCGCGGTTATGACGAGGTAAGGCGGCGCGGAGGACGAGGTCCCCGCCATTTCCACCGCGGGCTCCAGAAGAGACCAGAAGCTGGCGGCGATCATCACTCCCGATGCGAATCCCAGCATAAGATTCATCGTGTTCCTGCCGGGAGACTTGAAAAACATAACGGTCGCCGCGCCCAGCGCGGTCAGAAACCATGTTCCGACCGTTGCGCCGAAAGCGAGAAGAACCGAGTACTCCATTCGTTATTCACGTCCTTTCGTGTGAGGCTCCGTTATCATTATATCTGCGGATATGTGACTTGTGACAAAAAGCGGACCCGGGAGCGGAATAATTTGGTGTTGTATTATGACGAAAAATGTGATAAAATGAATTAGTTATTTGTTTGGATGGCAGGTCTTTTTTCGACTGAGATCCGACTTATAACCAATGACAACCGTTCGTTTTGTCGGTGCGGACAGAATCTGAGTTTCGATCCGCACGGCCGAAAGGAGAGAATTCATTTGTTTATGAAAAAGAATCCGGAAGACGAGGGTAACCTGAATTCCGAAACAGAACAGGCGACCGGTGAGATCACTGAGGACATTTCCGGGGATTTGCCGGAAATATCGCCCGAAGTGAGCTGCGAAAATTCTTCCGAAGAGACCGCCGAGGTGGCGGCGGAAGAAGAAACGGAGGAAACGGTCGAAGAGGCCGCGGAAGAGACTCCGGAAGAGCCGGAAGATGATACAGCCGCGGAGAACGCCGGGAAGAAGTCCGGAAAGAAGTCCGGAAAAAAGGCGAAGAAAGCGACGAAAGAAACTCCTGAAGAGACGGGACGGGCAGACCTGTGGAAGATTTGGGCTCACCGTACCCTGGTGTTCTGCCTGTGCTTCGTTTACTCAGAGGTAGTGCTCCATCTGTTCCTGTTCAAATCGATCGGAGGGAGGATATTCTTCCCCATCCTCTTCGCGATGATGATTGCGGGAGTGTTCGCGTTCATAGCGTCGCTGATGCCCAAGATCCCCCGGAGGGTATTCACGATCGTGATAGTCGCAGTTGTGACGATATTCTCCGAGGTTCAGCTTGTATACCACTCCATTTTCGGCAATCTCATGCCCATGAACCTGACGAAAATGGGCGGCACCGCCATGGGCAACTTCAAGAATCAGACGTTTTACGCCATAGGAAAAGCGATAGTTCCGATCATCGTGCTCCTTGTCCCCTTGATATTCGTCATCGTGCTGGCGGTGGTGCTCCGTAAAAAAGGAAAGACCAGACTGAGATGGTATCATAAGCTTACCACTCTTGCCGTCCCCGTCTTTTTTGCGCTTCTTTTCTTCGGACTTGTCTTCGCGGGGAGGAACGCGCACAATTCCATGTGGAAGATCTTCAACGATCCCAACACGTCCACGGATAAGAGCTATAAGAACGTCGGTATGCTGGCGACCACCATCCAGGAGACCAGATACATGGTCTTCGGCGACGGCGGCGCGGGGTCTGTTCTCACGATACTCAACGACGAGGACGAAGGAAACTATACCTCCGAGAATTACAACATGATCGACTCGATCGATTTTGACGAGCTTGCCAAAGAGCTTGACGAAAACGAGGAGCTGACCGAGGATCAGAAGAAAGAACTCAAAGAGCTCGACGAATACATTTCAAAGTCCAAACCCACAAAGAAAAACGAATACACCGGCGTGCTGGAGGGGTATAACGTGGTGACCCTGTGCGCCGAGTCATTCTCGCCTCTGATCATCTCCGAGGAACTGACCCCCACACTGTATAAGATGACCCACCACGGATTCGTGTTCAACAATTACTTCGGAACGTATCTGTCCGTGACCACCAACGGCGAATACACGATGAATCTGGGGCTCTATCCCGATATGTCAAGGACAAAGGCGAACTCCAGTTTCGACGTCTCGATAGGTCATTATCTCCCATTCTGTCTGGGAGCCGCCCTGCGCAGAGAGGGATACGTTACTTACGCTTATCACAACTATCTCGGTTCCTTCTATAACAGATACCTGACGCACCCCAACATGGGATATGACTTCAAATCTGTCGGAGACGGACTGAACATGGAGATCAGCTGGCCCGCCTCGGACCGCGAAATGATCGAGGTCTCAATGGACGACTACGTGACGGGCGACAAACCCTTCCACGCGTACTATATGACGTTCAGCGGACACTATCATTACGACTGGGGCAACCCCATGAGCAAGCTCCATCGAGCAGAGGTGGAAGACCTGCCGTATTCTGATACTGTCAAGGCGTATATAGCTTGCAATCTGGAGATCGAATATGCGCTCAGAGCTCTTGAGGAAAGGCTTGAGAAGGAAGGTAAAGCAGATAAGACCCTGATCGTTCTGACCAACGATCACTATCCCTACGGTCTGGACAACACGAATAACAAATTCTATGACGAGCTCGCGGGAAGAGAAATGGACAACACATTCGAGATCTTCCGTAACTGCTTTATCTGCTATGTTCCGGGCTTTGAGGTAAATGTAGACGAATACTGTTCCACGGCGGACATACTGCCCACCGTGCTCAACCTGCTGGGAGTGGACTACGATTCCCGGATGCTTGCCGGCGTCGACATCCTGTCTGACACGGACCACATCGCCGTGCTGTCCGACAAGTCTTTCATCACGAAAGATTTCAGGTATGACGCTGAGACCGATAACGCTTATCTGGATGAGGACGCCGAGATCGACGAAAAACAGATGAACGAGCTTCTCGAAAAGTATGTTCAGATCGTTGACAACCGGTTCAATATGTCGAAGAGGATTCTTTATTCGGATTATTACGCTCACGTGTTCGGCAGTGAGATCCCGGAGAATCCCGGATCTGAGGATCCGGGCAACCAGAAGCCTCAGGTCGTGTTTGAGGATATCGATGATATCTTCGGCCAGGCGGCGGCGACGTTCATGTGCACCCACGGCTACGTGGATCCCGTCGACGAGAAGACCTTCGGATGCGATCCGGAGGCGTGCTTCGGAGAAGTGCTCGACATCATTTACCGCTTCGCGGGATCTCCGGCGCCCACGGTGGAACTGCCGTACTGGTATTACTGCGGCGAGGACTTCGGTCCCGAGAGTAAGTGGTACAACGCGGTTTGCTGGGCTTCCGAAGTGGGACTGATCAACTATTGGGATACGCTTGTGACGCCCGACGAGCCGGTGAACGTACATCTGCTTCTCCGCGTCATCTACCGGAGCGCCGCGCTCTTCGGAGTCGAGAACCCGATCCCGTACGAGGAGATATACATGATCGACGAGGCCCAGTGGAAGAACCCGTATCTCGACAGGGAACTGCTGGAGGCGATCCACTTCCTCTTCTACAGCAGGGTGTTCACAGGAACGACCGGATCCATCGAAGAGGTTTGGAGCGCATATAACGAGGTCCCCACCAGGCTCAGAATGACGAACGTCATGTTCAAGTTCTATAACTATCACCTGAGTAAAGTCATGGACGATTCCGAGATCGACGAGGCTGAGGCGGCCGGAGAGTGGGTCGGCGGAACGGATACATACACAGGCGGAGACGGGACTGTTTACGGAAACTGAAAATAAACGAAAAAAGCACGTATCGCGTGCTTTTTTCGCGTGATGGGAAAGGGAAACGACAGTGAAGGAATTTTTCGGATACGGAGGATACTCGCGCACCCCGGAGGGGTATTTGTCCCCGGCGCACGTCACGTTCGTTCTGGTCCTCATGACCGCCATGGTGACCCTTGCCGTGATAATCGGTCTTATCAAACGGAAAAAGGGAATGACGTCGAAGAACAGAGTCCTCGTTGTCGCCGCCATCCTGATCGACGCGCTGGAGCTGTTCAAGATAGTGTATCTCTGCTTCAGGGAGCACGATCCCATGCACTGGAAGCTGGTCCTGCCGCTGTTTCTGTGCAGCATCCAGCTCATCGCGCTTCCCCTCGCCGCCTTCTCCCGTGGCCGGCTCAAGGACGCGGCGCTGGATTTCGTATTCATCTTCGGCTTGCTCGGCGCGGTGATGGGGACCATAGGCGCGGGGCAGAACTTCAACGCATATCCCGTCCTGTCTTTCGACAACGTGTGGTCCGGACTTACCCACGCCATCTCGGGATTCGCATCGATCTACATCGGCGTTTCCGGAATGACGAGCATGAAGAAGCGAAATATCCCGCTCACGTTCGTGATACTGCTCGGCTTCTGCGGCGCGGCGTACGCGGCGAACGTGATCATCCCGTATAACTATATGTTCCTCATGCGCGGCGACGGCACGCCCTACGATATCGTCTATAACCTTGTGAGAGGGAACCCGGTGCTGTATCCGCTCTCCGTGGTACTGCTA